>NZ_JBQKDN010000009.1:0-90345 GCF_052121815.1 Collinsella sp. LCP19S3_B6 | reverse complement strand
ACGAGGCGAAGGCAGGTTAAACTGAAGGGGCTGACCCCGGAGGAGTTCCGGAACCAGCCCCTTGCGGCGTAGTTCTTATTTAAGCCGTCCAAGTTTTGGGGTGCAGTTCATCCTGCGCCCCCGTTCTCGGGTGTTATTCGTTCCCTGCGGCAGAATCTACGCAGCATCGTCGAACTGCGAGTTGTACAGGTCGGCGTAGAAGCCGCCTTGGGCGAGCAGCTCGTCGTGCGTGCCCTTCTCGACGATGTCGCCGTCGCGAATTACCAAGATCACGTCGGCGTTGCGGATCGTGGACAGGCGGTGTGCGATAACAAAGCTGGTACGGCCCTGCATCAGCGCATCCGTGGCGCGCTGAATAAGCTCCTCGGTGCGGGTATCGACGTTGGATGTCGCCTCGTCCAAAATCAGCGCCGGGCGGTCGGCTAAAATGGCGCGGGCAATGGTCACGAGCTGGCGTTGGCCCTGCGAAAGGTTGGTGCCTTCCTCGTTGATCATAAAGTTGTAACCGCCGGCGAGCGTATGGATAAAGTGGTCGCAGCGTGCAGCGCGTGCAGCGGCCTCGACCTCGGCATCGCTTGCATCGGGGCGTCCGTAGCGGATGTTCTCGCGGATGGTGCCGTTAAACAGCCACGTATCCTGCAGCACCATGGCAAACTCGCCGCGCAGTGCCGCGCGGTCCCAATCGCGTACGTCGACGCCATCGACGCGCAGCGAGCCGCCGTCCACGTCGTAGAAGCGCTGTAGCAGCTTAATGAGCGTGGTCTTGCCCGCGCCGGTGGGACCGACGATGGCGATGGTCTGGCCGGGCTGTGCCTCGCAGCTAAAGTCGTGGATGATGGTCTTGTCGGGCGTGTAGCCAAACTTGACGTGGTCAAACTCCACATGGCCAGGGCGCTTTTCGGGAATCTGCGCGTCGGCCTTCTGCTCCTCCTCGGGCGCGGCCAGGAACTCAAAGACGCGCTCGGTGGCAGCGGCCATAGACTGCATCGTGTTGCTCACGTTGCCCAGCTGCTGCACGGGTTGCGTAAAGTTGCGAACGTACTGGATAAAGCTCTGGATGTCGCCGGGCGTGGCATTGCCGGTCAGCGCGAGCTGTGCGCCCACCACGACGACGCCCACGTAGCCCATGTTGCCCACCAAGCTCATAAGCGGCATCATCAGGCCCGACAGGAACTGCGAGCGCCAGCCACTAATAAAGAGGCGGTCGTTTTGACGGTCGAACTCTTCGATTGAGGCCTCGGCGCGGTCGAACACCTGAATGACGCTCTGGCCGGCAAAGTCCTCCTCGATAATGCCGTTGACGGTGCCCAGGACCTGCTGCTGCTCGCGGAAGTACGGCTGCGAGAAATGAATCATCACGGTCAGGATAATCGCGGCGGCCGGCAGTGTGAGCACGGTGACGCCGGTAAGCGGCAGGCTGATCGACAGCATCATGACGAGCACGCCGATAATCTGCGTCACCGACGTGATGAGCTGCGTCACGCTCTGGTTGAGCGACTGACCCAGCGTATCGACGTCGTTGGTGATGCGGCTGAGCACATCGCCCTTGCTGTGTCCGTTAAAGTAGCTCATCGGCACGACAGCGATCTTGGCGGCGATCTCCTTGCGCATGCGGTAGCAAATCTTTTGCGTGACGCCGGTCATGAGCCAGCCCTGGATGAGGCTGCAAACAGAGCTTGCCAGATACAGGCAGAGCAAAAAGCCGAGCGTCTTGGCGATCCAGGCAAAGTCGACATCGCCGGTACCGTTGACCTTGGCGACCAGGCCTTCGAACAGCTTGGTCGTAACCTGGCCGAGCACCTTGGGTCCCACAATGTTAAAGACGACCGAGCACACGGCAAAGGCGACGGCGGCAAGCACGGCAACCTTGTGTTGACCGATATAGCCGAGCAACTGCCGCATGGCGCCCTTAAAGTCCTTGGCCTTCTCGCCGCGGCCCATGCCACCCATGCGGCCCATGGGACCGCGCTGGCGGGTGGGCTTGGGAATCTGAGTCTTGGTCTCGTCTGCCATTAGTGCTCGCCTCCCTCCATAACGGCTGCAATTACTTCTTGAGTGAGCCCCAGCTCCTCGGCGGAAAGCTGCGACTGTGCGATCTCCAGGTACGCCGGGCAGCTGTGCAGCAGCTCCTCGTGCGTACCAGTGCCCACCACGTGACCGTCGTCGAGCACGATGATCTGGTCGGCGTGCATGATGGTCGCGATGCGCTGGGCTACGACAACGAGCGCGGCGTCGGTAACGTTTTTGGCAAGCTCTTCGCGCAGGCGCGCGTCGGTCTTGTAGTCGAGGGCGCTAAACGAGTCATCGAACACCAGGACCTCGGGCTTTTTTGCCAACGCGCGGGCGATGGCCAGACGCTGGCGCTGACCGCCCGAGACATTGGAGCCGCCCTGGCTGATGGGGGAGTCGTAGCCGCCCTCGCGCTCGGCGATAAAGTCCTCGGCTTGGGCGATGCGCGCGGCCTCGTGCATGTTCTCGTCGCTTACCATGTCGCCGGCAAACTTAAGGTTGCTCTCCACGGTGCCCGAGAACAGACGCCCCTGCTGCGGGATGTAACCAATGCGGCGGCGAAGCTCGGAAAGGGTCATATCGCGCACGTCGATGCCGTCGAGTGAAATGCTGCCGCCCGTGACGTCGTATAAGCGCGGAATCAGCTGTACGAGCGTGGACTTGCCCGAGCCCGTGGAACCAATGATGCCGAGCATCTGACCGGCATGCGTGGTGAAGTTCACGCCGCTCATGACGTCGGCGCGGGCATCGGGATACTGGAAGCTCACGTCGCGGAAGGTGAGCTCACCGCGCGGTGCGCTGGCCGCGGGCAGTTTGGGCGAGGCGGGGTCGTTGATGCTCGTGGGGCAGGTGATGACCTCTTCCACGCGCTCGGCTGCGACCTCGGCGCGGGGCAGGATGACCGAAACCATGGTGAGGATCATAAACGCCATGACGATCTGCATGGTGTAGGAGATAAACGCCATCATGTTGCCGACCTGCATCACGCCATCGGACACGCCCTGCGCGCCAAACCAGACGATAAGCACGGTGATGCAGTTCATGACGAGCATCATGAGCGGCATCATAAAGCTCATGGCACGATTGGTGTAGAGCTGCGTGGTCATTAGGTCGAGCGAAGCCTTGTCAAAACGCTCGAGCTCATGCTCCTCGCGGTTGAACGAGCGGATGGGCATAAGGCCGTCGAGCAGCTCGCGGGCGGTGAGGTTCACGCGGTCCACAAAGCTCTGCATCTTTTTGAACTTGGGCATGGTGAGGCCCATAAGCACGCCGACGACGGCCGAGACCGCGATGATGGCCACGGCGATGGTCCACTCCAGGCCGGTGTGGTTGGCCAGGACGCGCATGACGGCGACGATGCCCATGACGGGGGCCATCAGGCACATGCGGATAAACAGGGTTGCGGCCATCTGAATCTGCTGAATGTCGTTGGTGCAGCGGGTGATGAGCGAGGCCTGGCTAAACTTGCCCACCTCGGCCGGCGAGAAGTGCATAACCTTGTTGAAGGTCTCGCGGCGCAGGTCGCGTGCGATGGAACAGGCGGTGCGCGAGGCCACGGCGCCGGTCAGGATGGTGGCGATGAGCGAGATCAGGCACAGACCAAACATCGTGGTTGCCATGCGGCCCAGATAGGCGTTCTGCACGTCGGCGGGGTCGATGCCCTGCGCCTTGTACTCGTCTTGTACATAGCTCACGGCGCGTTGGGTCACGATGGAACCCGACATGGAGCCCATTTTGTCCGCCATATCGTTGGCACCCTCGACGAGCTTGCCCTGGTCGATTAGGCCGCCTTCAACGCCTAGGCGCAGGCTCTTCATGGTGATCTTACCGCCGTCGGTGTCAATTTGCTTTTGCATGTTCTGCGCTGCCGCGGCCTTCTGCTGCGTCTCGGCGAGCTGCTCGGGCGTCATTGCCGCCATCTGCTCGGGGGTGGGCATGGCCTGGGCGGCGTTGTTGTTATTCTCGCTGGACGAACCCATCATGTCATCCATGGAGTTGGCGTCAATGCCCTGGTTGAACGAAAGGACGACGGTCTCGGGCAGGCTCACGATGTCGGCAATCTTGCCGCCGTCGGCGCGCTCCTCCTCGGTGCCCTTGTACGTTCGAATGCCGTTATTATCCGCCTTGCTAAACACGGCCTCCACAGCTTTGGCGTCCTTATCGCTCATAAAGAGTTCGAGGTCGTCGAGCGATTCGGTGCGAATGGTGTCAGGTACGGGCGAGGCGATACCGCCTTGCTGCACGCCCACGTCGACGATGTCGCTCATATACGTAGGCAGCGCCAGATCGGCGTTGCAGCTGATTACGATAAGTACGATAGCTGCGAACAGTGCCAGGACATGCTTTTTAAAGAGCTTGAGAATCCTCACTCGGCATCTCTCCTTTCTTGATTTCGGTCGATAATTTCGTTGGCACGCCTAAGAAGGCGCACCATCTCTTGGGTATCTGTTTCGCCGAGCTGCTCGAGGAAGGCCGCGGTGCGGTCCTCGAATTCCCGATGCTTGATTTCGAGATCATGGAATCCCTTGTCGGTCACCGTGACGTGTACGCGACGACGGTCGGTCTTTGAGTGCTCGCGCTCGACCCAGCCTTTGGCTTCGAGAGCGCGCAGGATATTGGCGATGCGGGCGCTCGAGACCCAGGCACGATCGGCGAGTTCGCTTGGCGTGAGCGAACCGCCAGCGAGCATGAGGGCGCGCATGACGGCCATCTCGCCACTGAGGGCTTTGTCCGCAAAGCGCGAAATGCGCTGATGCATGCTGCCGAACTCGGTAAGGAGCTGACGCCCAAGTTCACGGAAATCGGTATCTTTCACCGAAAACCCCTAACACTAGAAACTATTTCCGGTGAAAGATGATACCTCCCGCTCAACCATCCTATTCGGTAGATTTCTGGACATGTCCCAAAAATCTACTTGGCCACTAGGCAATATAAAGAGCGCATAAAGACTTAAAATAATACAATTGCTGAAGCGTTTTAAAGAACTATCATGCCCGCGGTTAGGCGAGGGGTTGTCACCACCATGACGACTGGGACTCATTTATCGCCATGTGCGATGCTCCAACTTCCCGCAAGGAGACACCTGAATCAAGGGGGTTGGAGTCATGGCATTTGACTTCACGGGTAAAACCGCGATCGTTACCGGTGGCACTCAGGGCATTGGCCTCGAGATTGCCAAGGGTATCGTTGCGGGCGGCGGACACGTCGCGCTCATCGCAAGGAACGCTGCCAAGGGCGAGGCGGCTGTGGCCGAGCTTGGCGAGGGCAACAAGTTCTATCAGCTCGATGTCGCCGATGCGCCCAAGGCGCGCGAGACCGTCGAGCAGATTTTTACGGACCTGCCGCAAACCAACATCCTGATCAACTGCGCCGGTGTCATCAGCACCAAGAAGTTTGACGAGATCGACGACACCGAGTGGCGTCGCACCATCGACATCAACCTCAACGGCACCTTTACCATGATGAATGCCGTGTACCCGCACTTTAAGGCGGCACATGCCGGCACTATCGTCAACGTGAGCTCCGTTGCTGGCAAGATCGGCGGCGGCCTGCTCGGCACCGCGGCCTACGCGAGCTCCAAGGCCGGTGTCAACGGCCTTACCAAGGCGGTCGCCAAGGAGGGCGGTAAGTTCGGCATCCGCTGCAACGCTGTGTGCCCGTCGCTCACGCTTACCGACATGACGTCGATCCTTTCTGACGAGAACTCTCAGCGCATCATCAACGGTATTCCTCTGGGTCGCGCCGCCCAGGCCAGCGAGCCTGCGCAGATGGTGCTGTTCTTCGCTTCCGACCTCGCCAGCTTCGTGAACGGCGAGATCGGTGACTGCGACGGCGGCATCGTCCTGGACGGGTAATACCCCGCGGTAATCGTTTGGCGGCGACCCTGGCGACTCGGGGTTGTCGCCTTCTTTCTGACATAGGCGCGTGCGGCTACGATTCGCATGCATCCAAAGGAGATATATATGAGTGAATCGACTGCGGTGGAGGCGCCGGCTGCAAAGGAGCCGTTCTTTAAGATGTCCTCCATCCCGGGCGCCAATATTTTGGTGCCGCTTTTGCTGGGCTGCTTGCTCAACACGCTATTCCCCGACCTGTTCAAAACGCTCGGCAGCTTTACGCTTGGCATGACCCAGCAGGGTGCAAGCCCGCTCGTGGGCGCTTTTTTGCTCATCGTCGGTACGACGATTTCGTTTAAAAGTGCTCCTGCCGCCGCTGCACGCGGCGCCATCATCATCGCTGTCAAGCAGATCGTGGTCGTTGCCGTGTCGCTGCTCATCCTTTATGTATTCAACGACAACCTGTTTGGCATCTCTGCCATGGTGATGCTGGCGGCTTGCACCGGCGCCAACAACGCTATGTACGCTGGTCTGATGGGCACCATGGGCAACGAGGCCGAACGTGGCGCCGTCGCCATCACCACACTCGTTGTCGGCCCTCCGGTCACAATGATCGTGCTCGGCGCTGCTGGCCAGGCTCCGATCGGCTGGTCGCTCGTGGGCGCCATCCTGCCGATCGTCGTCGGCATTATTCTGGGTAACCTCTTCCCGAGCTTTAAGAAGATGATGGCTCCGGCACTTTCCGCCATCATCGTGCTCGTCTTCTTTGCCATGGGCTCGACCATGACCTTTGGCCAGCTCATCAACGGCGGTCTTCCCGGCATCCTGCTCGGCGTGATCTGCTCGGTGGTCTTTGCAATTCCCGTCATCGCGGTCGATAAGTTCACGGGCGGTACGGGTGTCGCAGGTGCGGCCATTTCGAGCTGCGCCGGAGCCAATGTGGCCACGCCTGCCGCCATGGCGAGTGTCAACGAGGCCATGTACGGTGGCGCCGTGCTCGCGACGGCTACGGCGCAGGTTGCAGCGTGCGCCATCGTGACGGCCATTTTGACCCCGCTGGTCACCAGCTGGTGCTACAAGCATTTTGAGGGCCAGGGTCACGGCGACAGCAAAAAGGCCGCGGCCGACAGGGTCACCGCAGCCGCTTAATGCCAAGCGGCAATCAAAGCTAAATAACTAGCCACGCCACAGGGCGGCCCCGGGGGAAATCCCGTGGCCGCCCTGCAGTTTCTGTGGGTCTCTGGGACACTTTACCCTGCTAAAGCTGGCATAACAGCTAGAGTGAACGTCGTACAAAGGCAAGGAAAAATACCAAACAAATCGGTGAACGGTAGTTGTTCGCGCTCGCATTTCCTGCGGATTTGTTAAAAACGCCCTAATGGTATAAAAAAAGAAACATATAACAGCCCTGATGAAGGGGGTGGCTATGTTATCCTTCTCAAACGGGTGAAATCTTGGGTTTTGGGTTGCAGTTCCAAGGTGGACAAACGTTTTTCCCTGTGCTAACGCGCGATGGAAGGCGAATGAA
This sequence comes from Collinsella sp. LCP19S3_B6, assembly GCF_052121815.1. Lineage (NCBI taxonomy): Bacteria > Bacillati > Actinomycetota > Coriobacteriia > Coriobacteriales > Coriobacteriaceae > Collinsella > Collinsella sp. LCP19S3_B6. The sequence continues at coordinate 82,971 of NZ_JBQKDN010000009.1, read as the reverse complement.
GCCGGTCATGCAACCCGAACATTCAAGAATTCAATAAGCAGCGGTGTGAGAGAGCGCCGCATTATACGTAACTAGGAGCGTGGTTACACAATGCAGGAGGCATGGGAAGGCTTCAAGGAAGGCATCTGGACGGGAGAGGTTGACGTCCGAGACTTCATCCAGAAGAACTACACCCCCTACGAGGGCGACGAATCGTTCCTCGCCGGTCCGACCGAGCGTACCAAGGAGCTGTGGGGCGAGGTTCTCGACCTGCTGCTCAAGGAGCGCGAGCAGGGCGGCGTCCTCGATATGGACACCAAGACTGTCACGGGTATCGTGAGCCACCCCGCTGGCTACATCGATAACGCCCACCGCGAGAAGGAGACCATCGTCGGTCTTCAGACTGACAAGCCGCTCAAGCGCGCTCTGCACGTCAACGGTGGTATCCGCATCGCTTGCCAGGCTGCCAGCCAGCACGGCTACAAGATCGACGAGAACGTCGTCGAGCGCTACACCTTCGAGCGCAAGACCCACAACGCCGGCGTCTTCGATGTCTACACCCCCGAGATGCGTGCTTGCCGCTCGGCTCACATTATCACCGGTCTGCCCGATGGCTATGGCCGCGGCCGCATCATCGGCGACTACCGTCGTGTCGCCCTGTACGGCGTCGACTACCTGATCAAGGATAAGGAGGCCCAGAAGGCTTCCACCCCGACGGTCATGACCGCCGACAACATTCGCGATCGCGAGGAGCTGCAGGAGCAGATCCGCGCCCTCGGCGAGCTCAAGATGATGGCCGAGACCTATGGTTTCGATATTTCCAAACCTGCTACCAACACGCAGGAGGCCATCCAGTGGATGTACTTCGCCTACCTCGCTGCCGTCAAGGAGCAGAACGGCGCCGCTATGTCCATCGGCCGTACCTCTACGTTCATCGACATCTACGCTGAGCGTGACCTTGCCAACGGCACCTTCACCGAGGAGCAGATCCAGGAGTTCGTGGATCACTTCATCATGAAGCTCCGCATGGTCAAGTTTGCCCGTACCCCCGAGTACCAGGCCCTGTTTACCGGCGATCCGCAGTGGGTCACCGAGTCCATCGGCGGCATGGGTGTTGACGGCCGTACGCTCGTTACCAAGATGAGCTTCCGCTACCTGCACACGCTCGAGAACATGGGCACCAGCCCCGAGCCCAACATGACCGTTCTGTGGTCGACCCGTCTTCCCGAGAACTTCAAGAAGTTCTGCGCCAAGACTTCTGTCGCCAGCTCCTCGGTCCAGTACGAGAACGACGACCTCATGCGCGTTTACCACGGCGACGACTACGGCATCGCCTGCTGCGTGTCCTCCATGCGCATTGGCAAGGAGATGCAGTTCTTCGGCGCTCGTGCCAACCTGGCCAAGTGCCTGCTGTACGCACTCAACGGCGGTGTTGACGAGGTCTCCAAGAAGCAGGTCGGCCCCAAGTATCGCGCCGTCGAGGGCGACACGCTCGATTACGATGACGTTATGGCCAAGTACAACGACATGATGAAGTGGCTCGCTGGCGTGTACGTCAACTCGCTGAACATCATTCACTACATGCACGACAAGTATTGCTACGAGCGCATCCAGATGGCTCTGCACGACAAGCACGTGCACCGCTGGTTCGCTACGGGCATCGCTGGCCTTTCCGTCGTGGCTGACTCCCTGTCCGCCATCAAGTACGCCAAGGTTCACCCCGTCCGTGACGAGAACGGCATCATCGTCGACTTCGAGACCGAGGGCGAGTTCCCCAAGTACGGTAACGACGACGACCGCGTCGACCAGATCGCTCACGACGTTGTGCACCAGTTCATGGAGTACATCCGCATGAACGACACCTACCGCAACTCCGTGCCCACGACCTCGGTTCTGACCATTACCTCCAACGTCGTGTACGGTAAGAAGACCGGCTCCACGCCCGACGGCCGCAAGGCTGGCCAGCCGTTCGCCCCGGGTGCTAACCCCATGCACAAGCGCGATAGCCAGGGCGCCATCGCTTCGCTGTCTTCGGTTTCCAAGCTCCCGTTCCGCGATGCCCAGGACGGCATCTCCAACACCTTCTCCATCATCCCGGGCGCGCTCGGCAAGGAGGACCAGGTGTTCTTTGGTGATATCGACCTTGATCAGCTGGGCGAGTAACTATTGTTAGTGCTATACTAACAATAACGATTACTGATTAGTGCGCCGGTTTCGGCCGGCGCCGATCGATTGAAGGAGACACATTATGAAGGTTTCTGAAGTTTCCGAGACTCAGGCCGATAACTTGGTCCACATGCTCGACGCTTACGCCGAGAAGGGTGGCCACCACCTGAACATCAACGTCTTCAACCGTGAGACGCTGCTCGACGCTCAGGCTCACCCCGAGAAGTACCCGCAGCTGACCATCCGCGTTTCCGGCTATGCCGTGAACTTCCACACGCTCACCAAGGAGCAGCAGGACGAGGTCATTTCGCGTACCTTCCACAACAAGTTCTAAAGGGACTCAACTCCCACCGGAGACCCGGTAAGGCCTACGCACTTTGCCTCTCAAACGTCCTCGCCGCTTCGCGGCTGCGGAATGTTTGCGAGGCAAAGTGCTCCCGGCCTTGCCGGGTCTCCTGCGTTATCGCACTTTAGGGAACCACGCTAAATTAAATTGGTGTCCTCGGACATGCAAGAAGCCCTCGCTGCGCACTTCGTGCGGCGAGGGCTTCTTGCGTCCTGCGGAATGTTTTGGGAGGTAGCCCAAACAGCCCCGGCGGGGGTCCTGTGTAGTCACCCTTTAGGCGGAACTCTCCTAATGGGTTGAGCGTTCTGGATACTTACTTGCTACCGTTTATCGCGTATAGCTACCGTTTGCGGAGTAAGTAACACTTAGTAATAAACCGTGTAAAATCTCAGTTAAGAACGGAGTTTTCCAGGGAGACGCTGTCCTTTGTTTTGTGCAAGGGACGGCGTCTCTTTGGCGCTTGGAGGCCGTTCTGTAGCAGGACGGCGGACGTGCGTCACATATTAAAAAGTCAACGTCGAGATGGGTCGTGATAAGAATGGGCAAGTACGTAATCGTGGTTGAATCTGGTTCGGATGTGACGCCAGAGCTCTGCGAACGCTACGGCATCGTGCGTGTGCCCATGCATGTCACGATTGGTGACGAGACCGTCGAGGACGGCTCGATCGATCCGCTCGAGATCTATTCGCGCTGCAACGAGTTTGGCGTGATGCCCAAGACCAGCGGCTGCGCGCCGGCAGATTTCTCTCGCGTGTACGACCGCATTCACGCCGAGCAGCCCGACGCGACCATTTTGCATCTTGCGTATTCCGAGGCCACGACCTGTTCGCATCAGTCCTCGAAGATCGCGGCAGAGGGGCGCGACTACGTGTTCTCCATGGACACGCGTTTTGTCTCGGTGGGCCAGTCGCTTGTTGTCGTCGAGACCGCCAAATACATCGAGGCTCATCCCGATGCCACCGTCGACGAGATCTTTGCTTTTACGAACTCCGTTATGGACCGCGTGTTGCTGGGCTTTGTTCCTACCGACCTTGCCTTCCTTAAGGCGGGCGGTCGCTTGTCCAACGTCGCGTTCCTAGGCGCCCATCTGCTCAAGATTAAGCCCTGCATTGAGGTAACGGGTGGCAAGTTCGTGGCGACCAAGAAGTTCCGCGGCTCTATGCTCAAGTGCGCCCGCGCCTTTATTGACCACATGGTTGCGAAGGGCGAAATTGACTACTCGCACATTGGCCTGGCGTATTCGGTAGGCCTTTCCGAGGAGCTGCGCGACGACATGGAAGTCTATGCGCACGACCTGGGCTTTAGGGACGTTACCTGGACTCAGGTCGGCGGCGTCATCTCGAGCCATTGCGGCCCGACCGCCTTCGGCGCGGTGCTCACGCTCAAGGCGTAACGCCTGGCGTCTATCGATTTCTATTGCCTCGGCGGCGGGCGGGTTGCGACAACCTTCCCGCCGCTTTTGCATGGGGCCAAATAGGACAATCCAATTGACCGCTAAACCGTTTCGCCATCAAGCATATAGGCTAGAATGACTCTGGCATTTATGTAGCTAAAACCAATGAGAGGCAAGGTAGCGGGAATGGCTGAGATGAAGCTCGAGGGTATGGACGCTCGTCCTGAGGACTCCGCGTTTGCCCTGGGCCGCGTTCATTCGATCGAGACGATGGGAACGGTCGATGGACCTGGCATCCGCTTTGTGGTGTTTGTTCAGGGCTGCCCCATGCGCTGTGCGTATTGCCACAACCCCGATACCTGGTCGGTTAACGGCGGCACCATGGTGACCGTCGAGCACCTGATAGACGAGTTCCAGAGCAACCATGAGTTTTACCGCAGCGGTGGTATTACGGTATCCGGCGGCGAGCCGCTCCTGCAGCCTGAGTTCTTGGCCGACCTGTTCCGCGCAATGCACAACAACCCCGATGGTCGCGTACATACCTGCTTGGATAGTTGCGGCTATGCGTTCGACCCCGCGCATCCCGAGAAGTTCGATGCCGTACTCAACGAGACCGATATGGTGCTGCTCGACATTAAACATGCCGATCCCGTCGAGCATAAAAAGCTGACCGGTTGCGATCCTGAGCGCATTCTGGCGTTTGGCGATGAGCTGGCGCGTCGCAGGATCAAGGTCGTTATCCGTCACGTGGTAGTACCGGGCATTACCGACACGGCAGAGGAGTGCGAGGCACTCGGTCGTCTGATTGCCCCGTGGCATAACGTGGTGGGCCTGGAAATGCTGCCGTATCACACGATGGGCGTCGTCAAGTATGAACAGTTGGGGATTCCCTATAAGCTCGAGGGAGTTCCGCAGATGGATGCCGCGCGCATCCCCGAGCTGCGCAACGCCGTCATGACGGGCATGAAAAAGCGCCGCGCGGAACTCAAAAACGCCATCGGCTAGGGGTAGCTCATTTGGGGCCGGTAGGGTGGAGAAGTAGCTAAAAGAGCCCCGTCCTAAAAAGACTGCTCTCTGGGTTGCGGTGAGATGCGCAACAGAATCGTGCCATTTGGATAAATACGCTTGTGGTTTCTTTAAAGACACCTTAAACGCTTCTGAATATCTTTGGAAAGAAATGCCTGCTCGGTATTATGCTGCTCGTATATGAACGGGAGCAATCAGGAGACCACGTGCGAAACAACGCATCGCGGGACGAGCATGTGCCGCAGCATAGCAGCAGATATGAGACGAAGGGCACGTCTTCGCGTGGCCTTTCCGACGCTCGCATCCGCGTGACGAAGATTGCCGCCATTGGGATGCTAACGTTGGCGGTTATTATCCTCGGAATTACCGCTAAAACCTACGCGTCGGAGCGAATGGCACACTCAGATGCGTCAACGGTACAGACGCAAAACAAAAAGGTCTCTAAATCTAAAGCCACCGCAAGTCAAACCCTGTCGACAGCGAGCCTCAAGACGAGGCTTTCGAAGGCGGACTTTAACGATATTCCCTCAGGCGATACCGTGCAGACCTTCTCACTGGTTGATGACCAGATCCCCGTCCTGGAGGATGAGAGCCTCGCCGCGCTCCAAGATACCCTTGATCAGGCTCAGGAATTGGGCGACGTGGGCGTGGTGTTTTACGATCTGTCGAGCGGCAAGGGCGTGACGTATAACGCGGACGCCGAGGTGTACGGTGCGAGCAGCTACAAGGCGCTCTATGTACTCTACGTCTGCGAGTTACTGGTCGAGACAGGGCAAGTATCGCTCGATGATACTCTGGGCACCTATGGCGGCTACAGTATGGGCTGGCTGACGGTTCGCGACCTGATCGAGACCTCGGTCGTCAACTCGGATAACGACTCGTTTATCGCGTTGCGTGCAACGTTTGATCAAGATGGCTACGAGGATTGGATTGCCGCACTCGGCGTCGAAGACGAGGTCGCGCTCGATCCAATGAGCGATTTCCCAACCTACTGCCCGCGCACCTCGGCCAAGTTGTGGCGCGAGATGAGCGAGTATTTGAGCCGCGAGAGCGAGACGTCGCAATGGCTGTCGGGCCTTCTGGCCTCTACGACCCGGTCCTTTATCCGTGACGGCATTGCGGACGACCATGTCATGGTGCGTAACAAGGCCGGTTGGATCAGCGAGGCAGGTTGCAATGCGACGTGCGATGCTGGCCTCATCGATGTCGATGGCGACACCTACATTATGAGCATCATGTCATCGATGCCGTGGAGTGACCGTTCGAGTGAGGCCGTGGCCGCCATCGCCAAGGCGCTCTACGATACCCGCGCTGCGTTGGCCTAACGGCTTCGTATTGCGCGGTTGAGTCAAAATGCTGGTACCATACCGTGGATAAACAGTTTTCACAGGTTTGGGGGATGGTATGCCTGCCATCGCAATCATCGGTGCACTCGAAAAAGAGGTTGCGCAGATTAAAGAAGAACTGAACGGCGCCCATGTGTCGCAAGAGGCAGGCTTGAGCGTTGTAAGCGGCGAGCTCAACGGTCTGTCAGTGGTCGCCACGACCGCTGGCATGGGAACCGTAAACGCCGCTGGTGCAACACAGCATCTCATCAGCAAATATGCTCCGCAGGCCGTTGTGTTTTCGGGCATTGCGGGTGGCTTAAACTCCAAACTCCATATCAATGACGTGGTTATTGGCAAGTGCCTGCGCTATCTGGATACCGACACGGCGCTCATCGCCGAGTCGGCGCCGGAGCTTGAGGAGTTTGCCTCGACACCGGCTCTGGTTGACATCGCCACCACCGTGCTTGCCGAACATGGGTTTATCGATGCTGACGCTTCCGATTCCGCTGCGGAGAAGGACCCTAAGCAGTTCCTGGTTGGCACTATCGCTACAGGTGACCGCTTTGTAACGGGCGACGCTATGCGCACCGCCGCCATCGACGCGACGCATGCCGATTGCGTTGAGATGGAAGGTGCTGCGATTGCCCATATTGCAGCCAAGAACGGTGTCGATTGTCTGGTGCTGCGTGCTATCAGCGATAATTGTGACGAGGCATATGACGCGTTTTGCGAGCGAGAGTTCGATTTGGACGAGTACGCCCGCACCGCGAGCGGCATCACACTCGATATCGTCCGCTGCATCGCCGCTGCGTAATCGTGCATCCCTATTGTAAGAACCTACGACCAAGGAGTATCCATGGCCGATTCCATTAACTACCAGCTTGCCAAGTTCGTCGCCAGCTACGGCAAGGTTTCGCAGATCCCCGAGTCCACCTGTCCCGAGGTGAGCTTTGTGGGCCGCTCCAATGTGGGCAAGTCGTCCATCATGAACAAGCTCTTTGGCCGCAAGAACCTGGTCAAGGTTTCGAGCACGCCGGGCAAGACGAGCAATATCAATTTCTTCGAGGCCGACGACGTGCACTTTGTGGACCTGCCGGGCTACGGTTTCGCCCGTCGTTCCAAGGCCGAGCGCGACCGCTGGGCCGAGCTCATCGGCGACTTCTTCGACTCCGAGCGCAGCTTTAACCTGGTTGTGTCGCTGGTGGACATTCGCCATGACCCCAGCAAGCTCGACCATGACATGATCGACTACCTGCAGGGCAACGAGTTCAACTTTATCGTCTGCCTCACCAAGGCCGACAAACTCAGCCGCACCCAGCAGGCACGCCAAGCGGCAGCCATCAAAAAGCAACTCAACGTCCCGGCCGAAAACGTAATCATCACAAGCTCCCAGACCGGCACCGGCATCGACGAGCTCAAGCGCCGCATTGCCGAGGCCTGCCTCTAGTAGGGGCTCTTGGCAGACAATAGTATTCATCCATCTATATCACCCCAGTGATAGTTGTTGGTACACTATCACTGGGGTGATATTTTTGTTCGGAGGTCGATATGGAGCTTTGGCACGGGTCGGAGGTTGTTGTCGAACGTCCGTCGTTGGATAAATGCAGACAATTCAATGACTATGGGCGCGGGTTTTATTGCACGCCACATGAGGAAATGGCGATGGAATGGGCATGCCGGACCGAGTCTGATGGCGTTGCCAATCGATATGAGCTTGATTTAGATGGCCTTTCGGTCTTGGATTTGGAGTCTGGGGAGTTTTCAATCCTCAATTGGCTTGCAATTCTGGCGAATAACAGAGAGTTCAATGTTTCGACGCCATTGGCGCGTGAAGGGCTTCGCTATCTACTTGATAACTGCTTAATTGATACATCTCCTTATGACGTTATTCGAGGCTATCGTGCTGACGACTCCTATTTTTCGTTTGCAAGACAGTTTGTCAGCGGCATGATATCGCTCAGACAGCTGCAACGAATCATGTGCTTGGGTGATTTGGGTATCCAATATGCCCTTATGAGCGAGCGCGCATTTTCGATGATTAGATTCTGCGATTGGAAGCGGGCTTCGGGGTCTAAGTTTTATCCCAAGCGTTTTGAGCGAGAGCAGAATGCTCGACGCAAATACTTGGATACGGTCAATGGCTTCGATTCCGAAGGTATCGACATTAGGGATTTAATGGCAGGGAGGGTTGATTTAAATGATCCAAGAGTTAACAGATCGTGGACCGAGTAGGACATATCCCGTCTACTACCTCGAGGACGCAATGAACAACCTCGGCGACTGCTTCGACTATGCCGTCAATGACTATGGAGCAGAAGGATCTGAAGTTGCTGAACTCTTTTGCCTGAGCGGGGTTGCTCGCGAGTTTGAACGCGGCAACGCATGGGTAGTGTCGGGAAAATCGGGTGTTGAGCTGTTCGCGCTTATCGCTGAAAGGTCGGGCTATCAAAACAGGCCTATACCGGACTGCACCTATCGATTTGAGAAGACGCAGGAATATTGGGCGGGCTGGATGCTGGCATACCTGCAGTGGCGCCTAGGAGAGTCTTTCGAAGATTTGCTGCATGTCGTTCCATTTGATGTGCTGCGCAGTCTGTATTACCCCTGGCACGAAGCCTCGGAGGAACGAGTGGTTCGCCTCGTCTGCGATATGGCTAAAAAAGCGTCCAGGCAAACCAAACTTGCGTTAGCAAGAAAGAAGCTTAAGAAAACCCAACAAGACCTAGCATACGAATCGGGTGTGTCACTCCGCTCAATCCAAATGTACGAGCAGCGCCAGAGAAACATCAATGAAGCTTCGGTAACAAGCGTAAGAGCCATAGCAAAAGCCCTCCACTGCAACATCGAAGACCTCCTAGAACCAGTCTTCGAATACAAGGAACCCAGTGCGGCGTAAACCAAGCACACAGTCGAAGCCTGTTGCTGGTAAACGCTCCTACCCAGCAAGAGCTCCTACCAATAAAAGGCCATTATTTCAGCCCGGCGCCCCTTCAAAGCGTGGGTTCCTGTAGACATCGCTAGCCACGTTGCCATAGGGCCACCCGGGGGCATCCCCTTAAAAACATTCCGCAGCACGAGGCCCGCTTATCCGCAGCTCCGAAGGAGCGCAATATTAAATCAGCGAATGCGATTATCCTGTCGAGGTCGCGTAGGTCTCCTTGGGGCTTCCCCTGAAAACAATCCGCAGATCGAATTGCCCCGTCGCGCGAACCGCACGACGGGGCAATTCATGATCGAGGACGTTTTCAGGGGAAGCCCCAAGGAGACCGGTGAGAGCAATGAGACAGGGCGCTACAGGTACTCGATTTGAGCGCCCTCGGTGTCGCACGTTAGAATATGCGTCTCACACTTGGGGAACTGCTCACGCAGCTTGACCTGCAGGAATTTTGCCACGATGGTGTCGTCGGTCACAGCCATAAGGGTAGAGCCCGAGCCGCTGATCCAGATGGTCTTGGCGCCGCCGTTAAGGCAGGTGTCGCGCACAGCGTTGTAGTCGGGAATCAGGCGACGACGATAGGGCTCCTGGATGCGGTCGTCATTGGCGGCAGCAATCAGGTCGAGGTCGCCGGCCTCCAGGCCTCGCGTCATGCCGGCGATACGGCCCATTTGCCATACGGCGGTGGAGAGCGGAATCTCCTGCGGCACGACCTTGCGCGCCTCGCTCGTGTGAACCTCGTAGGGCGGAATCACGGTAATAAAACGCAAGCGATCGCTTACCTCGTAGCGCAGGCACTGGGGGAGCGAATCGGTCGGCGTAAAGGAGCAGACGGCGCCGCCCAGGATGGCGGGAGCGACGTTATCGGGATGGCCCTCGACCTCGGTGGCAATGCGGACGAGCTCAGCGCGGTCGACGGTGTGGCCTGTCAGTGCGGCGGCGGCCATAATGCCAGCGACGACGCAAGTGGAGCTGGAACCCAGGCCGCGAGCGACGGGTACATCGGTTTGAATGTCGATGGCAACGGGAAAAGCCGGCTCGCCCCATGCGGCCAGCGCATCGACAAAGCTGACGTAGACAAGGTTGTTCTCGTTTTGGAACTCCTCGGGGCAGCCCGTGATGGTGAGCTTGTCGGCGCGCTCGAAGGTGAAGTGCGAGTAGAGGCTGACGGCCATGCCGAGGGTGTCGTAGCCGATGCCCAAGTTGGCGCTGGTTGCTGGGACGGTGATTTTGATCATGTGGGTCCTCCTGGCGTGCCTGGCTGTTTAGTTCGCTGCTCGGGCAGTCCTGCGCAAGACGGAAAGCACATTAAGTGCTTTCCTTTGCGTGCGGAACTCGCGACGAACTAAACAGCCAGGCACGCTGTGGGCGTTCGTCATCATCCCGGGGGTTATCTGATAAAAGAAGGTGCGCCGGCTTTCGCCGGCGCCTAATGAGGGGTTTAGTTGGTAGCCATCTTTTTTGCTGCAGACTCGACGTAGCTTGCCATCTCATCGACGTCACAGACGTCTTCGAAGCGGACGGGTTTGGACTCGAGCTCGGCGAGCTGTGCCGGTGCGGCCGTATTGGTGGCCTGCTCGAGCACGCGCATGGCCTCAAAGTCGTCCTCGGGAACGTTGAGCCCCAGAGCATCGCAGCAGGCACGCGGGAACTTGTAGGGGCTGGCGGTCGAAAGCAGCACACGGGCCTTGGCGCCCTCGGCGGGAGCGACATTTTCAAAGACGTGATAGCCGCAAGCGGTGTGCGGGTCGATCACGTAGCCGTTCGCATCCCAGCAGCTCTTGATGGCAGCGCGCACCTCGTCCTCGCTGGCCCAGCCGCAGCCAAAGACGCTCTGAATCTTTGCCAGCAGGTCGGCGGGAACCTCATAGTGACCAGTCTTTGCCAGCTGCTCCATAAGGCCGGCAACAAGTTCGCAGTCGCCATCGGACAGGAAGTAGAGCATGCGTTCCAGGTTGGAGCTGATGAGGATGTCCATCGACGGCGAGATGGTCGTGAAGAACGGACGGTTGCGGTCGTAGACGCCGGTGGTCAGGAAGTCAGCCAGCACGTTGTTCTTGTCGCTCGCGACAATGAGCTTGGCGACGGGCAGACCCATGCGCTTGGCATAGTAGCCGGCCAGGATATCGCCAAAGTTGCCGGTCGGTACGCAGAACTCCACGGCGTCGCCGGCCTCGATGGCGCCGGCGCGCAACAGCTGCGCATAGGCGGCAAAGTAGTAGACGACCTGCGGCACCAGACGGCCGACGTTGATGGAGTTGGCACTCGAGAGCACCGTTCCGGCGGCCTCCAAGCGCTCGGCAAGCTCCTTATCGGCAAAGATGCGCTTGACGGCACTCTGGGCATCGTCGAAGTTGCCGCGAATGCCGCAGACGGCGACGTTATCGCCTTCCTGTGTGGACATCTGCAGATTCTGCACGCGGCTGACTTTGCCTTCGGGATAAAAGACGGTGATGCCCGTGCCCGGAGCGTCGGCAAAACCGGCGAGTGCGGCCTTGCCGGTGTCGCCCGACGTGGCGGTGACGATCATGATGCGCTCGGCGCCGCCGTCCTTGGCGGAAGTGCGGGCCATGAGGCGGGGGAGCATCTGCAGGGCGACGTCCTTAAAGGCACTCGTGGGGCCGCCAAAGAGCTCCATCACATAGGTCTGAGGGGCGTCAGCGCCCGGCGCAGCGTCGAGTTTGACGAGCGGCGTAACCTCTTCACTCGCGAACGTGCCGCGATATGCCTCATTCACACAGGCCGAAATTTCTTCGCCCGTGTAATCATTCAGTAACATTCCCAACACATCTTGAGCGATTTCAAAGTACGATTTATCTGCAAGCGAGCTGATATCGACCTGCTGGGTGCCGAGCTCGTCCGAGACAAACAAACCCCCGTCGGGAGCGATGCCGGTGCGGATTGCCACCTTACTTGAGCACGATAAAGTGCGTCCTCGTGTACTATGATAAGTTCCCATATAACACTGCTCCTCGGATGCCTTGGTCCCAATCGGTGAAACCATGGTATCAGAGCGTGCAAAATAGGTTCGCAGAGGCTTTTAGAAAGGTAACCTCCAGCCCATGATTAAGATTGCCAAGTTTGGCGGCTCGTCGGTCGCCGACGCCGAACACTTTAAGAAGATCAAGGCCATCGTCGATGCCGACCCGGCCCGCCGTTTTGTGGTGGTTTCCGCCTGCGGTCGCCGCTTTAAGGGCGACACCAAGGTGACCGACCTGCTCTACCTGGTTAACGCGCACGTTAAGTATCACGTGTCGTGTGAGGAGCTACTCGAGGACATTGGCCAGCGCTATTTTGATATCGCTGACGAGCTGGAGCTCACCTATCCCATCCGTGAGGAGTTCGCGGCCTTTGCCGAGCGCGCCCGCTCGGGCGGCTACTCCACCGAGGAGCTTGTGAGCCGCGGCGAGTACTTCACCGCTCGCCTGATGGCCGAGTACCTGGGCCTGCCGTTCCTGGACGCCGCGACGGTTGTGGCGTTCCATCACGACGGTACGCTCAGCATGAACCGCACCTCCGAGCTGGTGCAGGAGTACGGTCAGCAGGGCGGCTTTGTTATGCCCGGTTTCTACGGCGCGACGCGTGAGGGCCAGATTAAGCTGCTCGATCGTGGCGGCGGCGATATCTCGGGCTCGATCCTGGCCAAGTGTCTGGACGCCGACCTTTACGAGAACTGGACCGACGTCTCGGGCTTCTACTCTGCCGATCCGCGTATTGTTCCCGAGGCTCAGCCCATTGCGCGCGTTACCTACGAGGAGCTGCGCGAGCTTTCGTACATGGGCGCAAGCGTCCTTCACGAGGAGGCCGTGTTCCCCGTGCGCGAGGCGGGTATTCCGCTGGTCATCAAGAACACCAATGCGCCGCAGGACCCCGGCACCATCATTAGCGAGACGGCTGATGAGGGCGAGGCGGAGCCCATCATTACCGGCGTGACCGGCAAGCGCGGTTTTGTCGCCATCAACGTGGCCCGCGATCGCACCAAGCCCCGCGTCGGCTTTATGCGCCGTGCACTTTCGGTCTTCGAGCGCTATGACGTTTCCGTCGAGCACATGCCCACCGGCGTCGACCGCTTTGGCGCCGTGGTACAGGAGCAGGATGTGCACGATTCGCTGTACTCGCTCGTGGGCGACATCCAGCAGGAGGTTGAGCCGCTCGAGATTGAGGTTGTCGAGGGCCTGGCGCTCATCGCGACCGTCGGTCGTAACCTGCGCGGCCGCGCAGGTATTTCCGGCCACCTGTTTGGCATGCTCGGCCAGGCTGGCGTGAGCGTGCGCATGATTTCGCAGAGCTGCGACGAGATCAACATCATTATCGGTGTCGAGGATAAGGACTTCGACCTGGCGATTCAGACCATTTACCGTGCCTTCTCCGACGAGAACGGCATTGTGAAGGTCTCCGATCTGGAGGCTCCTGCACCGATTGAACCCGCCCTGGCTGCCCTCCACAAATAGCGACCATCCCGGTAGATTTTTGGGATATGTCTAGAAATCTACCTTTTGGCGCACGAGTGGGTTTTGAGGCATGTTCCAAAAATCTAGCGCGGGGCGTTTCGTTTCGGTTTCGTTTCGACGGGGTGGGTTTCGTGTCCGCCCCGTTCTTGTATACACTGGGCAAGAATATCCTGCCTGCTCGGCGTGCGGGCAAAAGCCACAACCTTTAAAGGGGGAAGTATGAAACAGTACACGGTTGCTATTTTGGGCGCGACGGGGGCCGTGGGCACCCAGATGCTCGAGTGCCTCAACGAGCAGGAGTTTCCGGTTGGCAAGCTCAAGCTGCTGGCGAGCGCGCGCTCTGCGGGCAAGACCGTCGAGTTCCGCGGCGAGCAGGTTGTTATTGAGGAGGCTTGCCCCGAGGCCTTTGAGGGCTGCGACATCGTACTCGGCGCTGCCGGCGACGATATCGCCAAGGAGCTGCTGCCCGAGGCTGTCAAGCGTGGCGCCGTCGTGGTCGACAACAGCCACGCCTTCCGCATGGATCCCGAGGTGCCGCTCGTCGTGCCCGAGATCAATGCCGACGACATCAAGTGGCATCACGGCCTTATCGCTAACCCTAACTGCGCAACCATCATCGGCCTGGTTCCCACCTGGCCGCTGCACAAGCTCGCCGGCGTGAAGCGCATGATCGTCTCGACGTACCAGGCGGCTTCGGGCGCTGGTGCTCCCGGTATGGCCGAGCTCGAGGCCCAGCTGGCCGCCCTGGGTCGTGGCGAGGAGATTCCCGAGCCGCGCGCATTTGCCGCCCAGTTGGCGAGCAACCTGATTCCGCAGATTGGCGGCGTCAAGGAGGAGGGCTTTACCTCCGAGGAAATGAAGTTGCAAAACGAGGGTCGCAAGATTATGCACCTGCCCGAGCTGCGCGTGAACTGTACCTGTGTGCGCGTGCCTGTGCTGCGCTCGCACTCCGAGAGCATTACGCTCGAGTTTGAGCGCGACATTACGGTCGAGGAGGCCCGTGCTGCGCTGGCTTCTGCCCCGGGTGTCAAGCTGGTCGACGACCTGGGTGCCGAGGATGCGCACGACCGATTCCCCATGCCGATGGACACCTCCGACCAGGACCTGATTTGGGTCGGTCGCGTGCGCCGCGACATCTCGAGCCCCGAGGCCGCGCGTGGCATCACCTTCTGGTGCTGTGGCGACCAAATCCGTAAGGGCGCGGCAACCAACGCCGTCCAGATCGCCAAGCTGCTCTGCGAGTAGCGGTGGAACTGTCCGGCGGTGGCCGGGCTCAGCTTTCAGCTTTCAGAACGTCCTCGACCATGTGCGGCGCCTTGTCCTGCTCCTTCGGAGCCGCGGACAAGGCGCCGCACTGGTCTGCGGAGTGTTCTGAAAGCTGAGCCCGGCCCCGCCTGCAGTGACTCGGCTGCGAGCGGCCTGCGATGGGTCCGTTGTTGGTTAGGGCCGCTGGACTGATGTGAGGGCACGTGGCCGTTGCGGGCCCTGGTCCTGGCGGCGGCCTCGGCGCTTTGCGCCTGCCGCCTTTGGGGACTGCGGGGCCGTGACGGCAGCTGCGGCGCTTCGCGCCTGCTGCCTGAGGTGACTTTGGGGTTGGGGTGAATTGAAGTTGAATACTTTTCCCGAGAAGTGAACGACCTATTTTGGACCCCCGAAGCATTGGCATATTTTGACCGCTATTTCCTGCGGCTTTGCTGCGCGAATCCTGCGGTTTTGTAATCAAAAAGTGTGGATGCTCCGGGGCCTCGTTTTTACTCGTTCACTTCTCGGGAAAAGTATTAGAGCTCAGCTGGCATGGGTACTGCCCTGGCGTCGAAGCCCCGCGTCTTCTCCGCTTGATTGGGGAAAGCGGCCTCGCTTAAGCAATTGCGTTCCTGCCCAGACGTATCTGCGGAGTTGTCTACACAATTCGCGGTATTATAGTGCGGAGTTTTGAAAGGAGCCGCTGGTGGTCACGACGACGTTTGCTTCGCCTTTGGGCGAAATCCTGCTTGCCGCTGATGGCCGCGGTCTGACGGGGCTTTGGTTTGAGGGGCAGGAGCACTTTGGCTCCACGCTTCTCCGGGAAGACTCCGAACATGTTGAAGGGGCCGATGCGGTTTCCGGTGCTGGTGGCATGTCGTCGGCGAGTCCGGCTCATGGTGTGGCTTCTTCGGTGCTTGAGCGTTCGTGGGCTTGGCTGAATGCTTATTTTGCAGGGCAGGAGCCTCTGTATACGCCGCCGTTGCATATGATCGGTACGGCGTTTCAGCGTGAAGTCTGGTTTGAGCTGCTTTCTATTCCGCGTGGCGAGGTCGCCACGTATGGCGAGATTGCGGCTCGTGTCGCCGCCCGCCATCGGGTGCCGGGGAACGAGGACCCCGTTGTGTCTCCTCGTGCGGTGGGGGCTGCGGTCGCTCGCAACCCTATTTCGATTATCGTGCCGTGCCATCGCGTGGTTGCCGCCGACGGCTCGCTTAACGGATATGCCGGCGGGCTCGATCGCAAGGAGTGGCTGCTTCGGCTTGAGGGCGCGTACGAGGAATAACGTTCGAGCGCTTTGCATAGCCAAGATGCCGTGAAAGAACGGGACACGCTTTCCGAATGGAGACTCAGACGGAAACCACGTCCCGGAATTCCGTTTTAAAGCGGGATGCGCTTTCCGAATGGCGTCCCAAGCGGAAACCGTGTCCCGGAATACAGCCTCAGAGTGGGACGCCGTTTCCGGTTGAGACCACCTGCTTGGACATCTTTCTACGCTCGCTCTTGCAGGGCGTAGATCGACTTATCCATGTTGAACAGGTAAGCCACGACGCAGACAATAAAGAACATCGGCAGATTACCAAAGCCGAAGACTTCGCAGCCAATAAGGATGGGTGCGAGCAGCGTATTGGTGGCGCTGCCAAAGACGGCTGCGTAGCCCAGCGCGGCGCAGAACTCGGCGGGCATGCCGAGAATCCCGGCGAGTACGACGCCCAGGCTGGCTCCGATGGAAAACAGCGGCGTCACCTCGCCACCCTGATATCCTGCGGCAAGTGTGGCGATGGTGAGTACGAATTTGAGCGCCCAGTCCCAAGGCATGATGGCGACCTTACCGTTACCGTTGAGCGCCGCCGATATCAGGTTGGTGCCAAGGCCGCAGTATCGACCCTGCCACAGTGCGAACAGAATCGCCGATAGCGCGATGCCGATAGCGGCGATGCGCGCATAGGGGTTGGGGAGCAGCCGCGCCGCAAGGGTCTTGGCATGGGCAAGGCACCAGGCAAAAGCACCGCCTACCATACCAAACGCGATGCCTAGTACCGCAAGCCGTCCAAGACCGGGGAGGTCAAGCGCGCATGAGGCGACAACGGCGACCTCGAACTTCTCGAGTCCCAGGGCACCGGAGGCCATACTTGCGGCGAGCGAGGCTGTAAGCGCGGGAAACAGCGCGCGGTATTCCATGCGTCCTGCGACCAGTACTTCGATAGCAAAGACCGTGGCAGCAAGGGGCGTTCGAAAGAGCCCGGCAAAGCCGGCGGCCATGCCGATAAGCAAAAACGTGTTGCCGGGGTCTCGGAAAGGTAGACGTCGGCCGATCCAATGTGAGACGGTTGCACCGATCTGCACGGCCACGCCCTCGCGTCCCGCACTGCCGCCAAAGAGGTGCGTCCCCCACGTGCTCAGCATAATGAGCGGCACCAAGCGCGGCGAGATGGCGTCCTCACGCCCGTGGCCTACGTCGAATACCAGGCTCATGCCGCGGTCGGTGCCCTTGCCCCAAGCGCGGTAGGCAAACACGATGGCAAGGCCCATAAGGGCGAGGAAGGGGATGAGCAGGGTGATGTGTTCGTCGCGGAAGGCGCCGATCGCCAAAAGCACGCGTCCAAAGAGCGCGCAGATGGCGCCAACGATGATACCGACGGGGATTCCGACGGCACCCATAAGCACAAGACCGCTATAGGTGTTGAGCAGACGTTTGATTCTGCTCGATGCGCTGCTTTCCGACACTTCTCCTCCAAAACAAAAAAGACTCCTGCCGCAGCGTGATGCCTAGGGGCTCACGTAACAGCAGAAGTCATCAGCAACAAGGCGGTTTAGGGTAACGCGGCAGCTTGGCTGGCGCACCCAACGGAGACATTCATTCCGCAGCGGCATCATAGCGGTGGATACGGTTTGGGTCAAATGGTTGCCGTGGACAGTCCTGGTGCCTGCCCGCACCCCTCGTTTCCCCATATAAAACCTGCCAAAATAAACCAGTCCCTTTTTGGTCGGTGCGAAATGGGTAATACTAAAGAGTTATCCGACCAGATGGGAATTAATCGATGGCTTATATCGAATTCAAAGACGTCGTCAAAGCATACGGCAAGGGTGACGCCCGCATTCACGCGCTGGACGGCGCGAGTTTTACGGTCGAGCGCGGTGAGCTCGCCATTATCCTGGGTGCTTCGGGTGCCGGCAAGACCACGGCGCTCAACATTCTGGGCGGCATGGATACGGCGACTTCCGGCACCGTAACGGTGGATGGGCGCGACGTGAGTTCCGCCAATGAGGCGCAGCTCGTGGAATACCGCCGCGCCGACGTCGGCTTTGTCTTCCAGTTCTATAACCTGGTTCCCAACCTGACGGCGCTCGAAAACGTCGAGCTCGCGGCGCAAATCTGCCCCGATTCGTTCGATGCCGAACAGACACTTCGCCAGGTTGGCCTGGGCGAGCGCCTCGCCAACTTCCCCGCGCAGCTTTCGGGCGGCGAGCAGCAGCGCGTGTCCATCGCCCGCGCACTGGCCAAGAACCCCAAGCTGCTCCTGTGCGATGAGCCCACGGGCGCGCTCGACTACAAAACCGGCAAGCAGATCTTGCAGCTGCTGCAGGATACCTGCCGCAAGCAGGGCATTACGGTCATCATCATCACGCACAACTCCGCGCTCGCGCCCATGGCCGATCGCCTGATCTGCTTTAAGAGCGGTCGTGTGGAGAGCGAGACGGTCCAGCAAAATCCCGTGCCTATCGAGACGATCGAGTGGTAGCGCCCATGGACCAAGATCGCCAAAACAGCCAAAACCACGATACGGAGCACGTGGGTCACGATCGGGAGTTCGCGACCTACCGTACCGCTCAAAGCTCAAATGATATGGCGCCGACGGTTTTTCGCCGTGGCATCTCCCGCACAATCCGAGGCAGTCTTAAGCGCTTCCTATCTATCGTGGTCATTACCGCGCTCGGCGTGAGCGTGATGTGCGGTCTTAAGGCGGGCTGCGAGGATCTGCGCGATTCGGTCGACGTCTATTTTGACCAGCAGAATGTCTATGACATTAACGTGCAGTCGACCTATGGCCTTACGCGCGACGATCTTGCGGCCATTCAAGAGGTCGACGGCGTCGAGACGGCCGAGGGCATCTACACCGAGACCGCCTACACCGCCGTGGGTACCACGCGCGAGCGTGTAGTCGTGCAGAGCCTTTCTGGGAAGAATATCGATCAACCGGTGCTGGTGAGCGGCGATTTGCCCGAGAGCGCCGGCGAGGTCGCGGTGACTTCGAAGTTCCTGAAGGCTTCGGGCAAAAAGCTCGGCGACACGGTGAGTTTTGCCGCCAATGACGCGAGCTCGTCGAACCAAAGCGCCAAGGACCAGTTTGCCGCGGGTGATTACACCATTACGGCCGAGGTCCTCGATCCTACTGATGTGAGCTCCGACTCGACAGTCAACGCCTTTCGCGCTGCTTCGGCTGCGGACTATAAGTTCTATGTGAGCGAGGATGCCGCGACATCTTCTTCCTACTCCGCGGTCCACGTGATCGTCGAGGGAGCCAAGAGCCTCAACTCCTATTCAGATGCCTACACGACAAAGATCAACGAGGTCAAGGGTAATATCGAGAAGATTCGCGACGAGCGTGAGAAGGTGCGCGCCCAAGAGCTGACGGTCGACGCGCCGGCAAGCTTGGATGCCTCCGAGCGCCAGGCGAATATGCTCTTTGGGATTGAGCAGGACAACATCAACCGCATGCCCCAGGGCAGTGAGGAGCGTGTTCGGGCTCAGGCCGATTTGGACCAGCGCCGCGCCGCCACCGACCAGCAGTTTGCCGATGCACGCGCCGAGCTTTCCGATCTGGGCGAATGCACTTGGTACATCCAGGATCGCGGTAACATCGCAAGCTACTCAAGCGTCGAGAGCGACAGCTCTTCGATTGAGGCCATCGCCACGGTTTTCCCATTTATTTTCTTCGTCGTAGCCGTGCTCATCAGCCTTACCACCGCCACTCGTATGGTCGAGGAGGAGCGCACGCTCATTGGCCTGTACAAGGCGCTCGGCTATTCACGCGGGCGAATCCTGTCCAAATACGTGGACTACTCGCTGTGGGCATGTCTGTTCGGCGGCGTACTCGGCAACATCATCGGATTTGTGGGGTTGCCGCTGTTCCTGTTTACGGTGTTCGACGACATGTACTCACTGCCCCAGATGCTGCTTTCGTACGACATCGTGTCTTCGATCGTCTCGGTGGCGCTGTTTGCCGTGGGCGTGGTGGGTGCCACGATTATCGCCTGCCGCCACGAGATGGCCGAGACCCCAGCCTCGCTTATGCGTCCCAAGGCCCCGCGAGCCGGCTCGCGCATCTTGCTTGAGCGCATCGGCTTTATTTGGCGCCGCATGGGCTTTTTGAACAAGGTGACAGCGCGTAACCTGTTCCGCTACAAAAAACGTGCCTTTATGACCATCTTCGGTATCGCCGGCTGCACGGCGCTCGTGATCTGCGGTATGGGCATCCGCGATACGTCGGTGGCGCTTTCGCCCAAACAGTACGGGCACATCACGCGCTATGACTTGTTGGCGGTCGCCAATCCCGATGACTATGCTCAGACGTGTGCGGCGCTGGAAGAGCGTAGCGCGGCCAGCGACTCCGGCGTACGCGTGACCTCGACCCTGCCGATTATGACCGACAACGTCACCTTTACGTTTGGCGGTAAGAGCGAGACCGTACAGCTCATCGTGGTGCCCGATGACCGCACGAATGACCTGGACGATTACGTGCGCCTGGAGGATGAGTCCAAAGAACCGCTCGCCCTGCGTGACGGGGACGTGTATTTAAGCAAGAGTTCACAGCTGGTGCTGGGGATTCAGCCGGGCGATACGGCGCAGGTCCAGGATTCGTCGCTCAATGTTACCAAGGTCAAGGTTAGCGATATCTCGCTCAATTATTTGGGCAACACGCTTTATATGACGCAGGGCACCTATGAGCGCGCGTTCGGTCGAAGCGCGCGTCTTAACGGCATCTTTGTGCTGCTTAAGGGCTCGTCGGCCGACCAGATTGCGTTTAGCAAGAAGCTTAAGAGCGACGGTTGGCTTACGATTTCGAGTACGGCCGAGCATTGGGAGAACTATGAGTCGAACTTTACGATTATCAATTCGGTCGTAGTGCTTGTGACCTTTATGGCGGCGTGCCTATCGTTTGTGGTGGTGTTTACGCTGTCTAATACGAATATTTCGGAGCGCGAACGCGAGCTGGCGACCATCAAGGTGCTGGGCTTCCGCCGTGGCGAGGTGCACCACTACGTCAATAAGGAGACGTTGATCCTTACGGCGATTGGCACCGCGCTGGGCGTGCCGCTGGGTGGCCTGCTTGCCGAGAGCTTTACGTACGTTCTTCAGATGCCGTCGCTGTACTTTGATGTTGAGGTCGAGCCGCTGAGTTTCGTGCTCGCTGTGGTGCTTTCGTTTGGCTTTACGTTTATCGTCAACATCGCCACCAACCGAACCCTCAACAAGATTGACATGGTCGGTGCCCTCAAGAGCGCCGAGTAACCTGTTCTTGGATTCAAGTTGTAGCGAGCTGTGACGTGCCGCAGTCGCTTTATTGCATAAACCGCCCTGCAGAATGCATATTTTGGCGGGGCGGTTGCTTTTTACCCGCAGGTACCCCCCAGGGGCGGCGTGCAAATTCCGGAGAATTCAGCATTCCGGAGTCCACGAGTATGGGAGCGGGTGCACAAAACTGCGCTGAAAGCCCTGATTCTGAGCTCCCAACGCCTCAAGAGCCGCTCGTTTTTACAAGATGCGGCCCATGGCGCCTGCCTTTCGCCCAAAATTCAGTATGCAGGCACCCTCGGCTGCTGAAAACTCCCAAAAATGCACGGCGCCTCCTGCCCTAGGCACCCGCAGCAAGAAGTCGAATAGCCTCGGCGAGCATGTAAACGCAGGGCCCTCCGACCCCGACCGACGATTTCGATTGGCGACCTTTGACGGAGTCAAGGGAGGAGCCAAATCGAAATACGTCGGGCGGGGTCGGAGGGCCCGATGGGATGGATTTCGGCCGAGGCTATTCGTCGCCGAAGCTGATGCCCAGCGCCTTGGCCTCGCGTACCAGGTCGCTCTGGGGATCGACAAACTTGAGCTTGCCGGCGACCTCCTCGAGCGGCATGTGGCACATCTTGCCGTCACGCAGGGCAATCATGTAGCCAAACTCGCCGCGTAGGCAGCCCAGTGCCGCCTCAACGCCGCACTGGGTCGCAAAGATGCGGTCCTGGGCGTCGGGCTGACCGCCGCGCTGCGTGTGGCCGGGGATGGCGACGCGGGTCTCGCGACCGGTCTTGGCCTCGATTTCCTTGGCAATGTCGTAGACAATCGACGGACTCGTGCGCTCGGCGAGCTTCTTCTTGTACTCTTTCTTGGACAGCGCCGCGTCCTCCTTGGAGATAGCGCCCTCGGCGACGGCCACGATCGTAAAGCGGCTGCCGGTCTCCATGCGATGCTCGATGGTCTTGATGACGTTACCCATGTCGTAGGGAATCTCGGGAATCAGGATGACGTCCGCGCCGCCCGCGACGCCGGCGTACAGCGGGATCCAGCCAACCTTGTGGCCCATGATCTCGATAACGAACACGCGGCCGTGACTCGAGGCGGTGGTGTGGATGTCGTCGATGCACTTGGTGGCGACGTCGATGGCGCTCGTAAAGCCAAACGTCATTTCGGTGCCCCAGGTGTCGTTATCGATGGTCTTGGGCAGAGCGATAACGTTGAGGCCCTCTTCGCGCAGGCGGTTGGCAGTCTTGGTGGAGCCGTTGCCGCCCAGCATAAACAGGCAGTCGAGTTGCAGCTTGTGATAGGTGTGGACCATCGCAGGCACCTTCTCGACACCGTCGGCCTCGGGAATGTCCAGGCGCTTGAACGGCGTGCGGCTCGTGCCCAAAATGGTGCCGCCGCGGGTAAGGATGCCGCTAAAATCGGCGGGCGTCATGACGCGGAACCTGCTGTAGATAAGGCCCTGGTAGCCGTCCTCAAAACCATAGATCTCGATAGGTTCTTCGCTATTGGTCATAAGCGTTTTGACGATGCCGCGCATGGTGGCGTTGAGCGCCTGACAGTCGCCGCCGCTGGTAAGAAGACCGATCCTAAGCATGATGAATCCTTCCGGGCAAGTTATAACATGCGCATAAGTTTACCCCCGCACACTGTTGATACGGGGGTAAAACGTGTTAGCTCAAACGTATAGAAATGTAAACAACGTCAGGCGAGCGGAAGGTCGACGGGCCTGGCTCCTTACAGTGCGAAGGCGTCGACGTCGCCCCAGTGGCGGCGCAGCGTAATAGCGGCGGCGGGTTCGGTATTGTCAAAGACGACCGACCATTGCGTATTGCTGGTGATGTCTTCCGGATTGGGCTCTTGCGCTGCGGCGCGCAGGGCTTCCCAGGCAATCGTTTCGTCCTGGGCACCGACATGGGCGTCAAGGACATCGGCGATTGCGATGGCGCGCTCTTTACCATGGCCCAGTTCGCCGTTCTTTTGGTTGGGCAGCACTTCGTCGCCATAGCAGGGGTAGAAGTTCGTAACCTGGCGTACAGGAGTCGCTTTGAAAGCGCGGTCCGGATCGTGCGGATCCCACTCTACTACGCGCGCGTCACCGGTGGCGTCGTTGATAAAGAAGTGATAATCGCGTCCTGCCATGGCGTGCATATCGTAGGCGGAAAGCAGGTCGACAGCTTCTTGTGTGGTGGCGGCACGGTCGAGTACCAGACGGATGGCGAGCGAGGTATTGATGACAGGGCGTTGCGTGTCCTGGTCACAGGGCTTGGAATCCAGGGTGAGTACGGCAACGGACACGCCGCATTCGTTAATACCGTCGAGCTGGGCAAACGGACCCATGAGTGCGGCGGCGCGTCCGGCGATGGAGTCAAGCGGAGTGTTATCGCCCAGGTTGTTAAGGGCGGCAAACCCGATGGAGGCATAGCCGCCGCGTGGGTGATTGCGCACCAGCAGCGCCGAGGTGTCGTCCTTAAAGTCGTAATTGCGACCGGTGCGCACGCGGCCTTCGGCATCTACGGCGACAAAAGCGCTGCAGGCAAACTGGGGAGCCTGGACATGTGCCGGCACACCGGGCAGCACCTGCGCCACCACGGCATCGATGTAGGCCTGGTCGTCGCGCACGCCAGCGGCGATGATGCGATCAAGATCGTAGTCGTAGGCGATGTCGATTGCGTACAGGTCATAGCCATCCGCGTAGCCGGTCAAGCGTTTGAGCGACGCGGCGGACTTGATTTGCTTGCGGTAAACGATACCGGTGGCAGCGGCAAGGCCGACGGCGACTCCCGCGACACCGCAGGCGATGGCAATGTTACGTGGCTTCATGACGGCTCCTCTCGTCCTGTTAGCGTAATTATCGCAAAAGGAGCGCGGGCATGATGGCTCAACCTAGTGAGCGGCATGGGATTAAACATGGAATGAAGAGTGCGGCGCTGGCGTGGCGGGGTATGCTGGAGGGGACCATCAACCCAGCGAAAGGGGAGAGCATGACGGATCAGGAAACGCCCGAGCGCGCGCATGTGACGGCCGACGATATCGAGGCCGCCAACGACCTTATCGACTTTATCGAGGCGTGCCCCAGCATGTTCCATACGGCGGCGACCATTATGGCCGAGCTCGACGAGGCGGGTTTTACCTACCTGCCCGAGAATGCGGCGTGGGACATCGAGCCGGGCGGGCGTTATTACACGCAGCGCAACACCTCGAGCGTTATCGCCTTTAAGGTGGGCGAGGACCTGGCCGCGACGTGGGGCGAGGACGGCGTTGCCGGCGACTATCATTTTCAGCTCACGGCGTCGCACAGCGATTCTCCGACGTTTAAGGTCAAGGCCGTGCCCGAGCTCGACGGCGCGGGCGAGACGCTGCGCCTGAACACCGAGGCCTACGGCGGCATGATCGACTACACCTGGTTCGATCGCCCGTTGGCGCTGGCTGGACGCGTGCTGGTGCGCGAGGGCGACCGTATTGAGAGCCGCCTGCTTGCCACCGAGCGCGAGGTCGCTATCATTCCGAGCCTTGCTATCCATATGAACCGTGGCGTCAATGAGGGCTTTGCACCCAACCGCGCTGTCGACCTGTGCCCGCTCATCAGCGCCGGCGAGCTTAAGCAGGGCGACTTTGATGCTCTGATCGCCGACGAACTGGACGTCGAGCCCGAGCAGATTTTGGGCCGCGATCTGTTTCTGGTCAATCGTCAGGACGCGCGCATTTGGGGCTGGGCCGACGAGTTTATCTCGACGCCCAAGCTCGACGACCTAGCCTGTGCCTACACCTCGCTGCAGGCATTTTTGAGTGCCGAGAATGCGCATGACATCTCGGTCTTTTGCTGCTTCGACAACGAGGAGGTTGGCTCCGAGACCAAGCAGGGCGCCATGTCGACGTTCTTGGCCGATGCGTTGCGTCGCATTAACGGGTCGCTGGGCTTTGATGACGAATCGTATCACCGCGCGCTTGCCGCCTCGATGCTCGTGAGCTGCGACAACGCGCACGCCGTGCATCCCAACCACGCCGAGAAGTGCGATGCCTACAACCAGGTCGTGCTCAACGGCGGTATCGTCATCAAGGAAGCCGCCAACCAGCACTACTGCACCGATGCCTTTAGCCGCGCAGTGTTCCAGGCCATCTGCGATGACGCAGACGTGCCCACGCAAGCCTTTGCCAACAAGAGCGATATGGCGGGTGGCTCCACGCTCGGCAATCTGTCCAATATGCAGGCGAGTATGCACGCCGTGGACGTGGGCCTGCCGCAGCTGGCCATGCACTCGAGCTACGAGACCGGTGGTGTGCGCGACGTGATGTACGCGATTCGTGCCCTCACGGCTTTCTACGAGCGCGACCTAAACATCAACGGTGCCGAAAGTGTGGAGCTCTAAAACCTGCCAAAAAAAGGACGGGTTTATTTTGGCAGGTTTTATCTGGGCAAATGCCGCAATGTCAACGGTAAGACGGAGCTGCTAAGGCTTGCAGATGAAGCCGACGCCAGCGGAACCGCCGCAGGTAGAGCAAAAGTCAGCGAGAGCCCGCCGTTTGAGCCAAGGTGCCGTGAAATGAAAAGGCGCTGACCTTCTGGTCGCGCCTTTGAAATTGAACGGCAGATTGGCCAAACGGCGGGCTCGCAGCGTCGAGGGGTTCCGGCGTTTGGTAAAACGCCGGAACAATCTAATGCTCAATCCAACAACGTAAAGTTTCGCCGGCCTGCAGGTGACGCAGATTCTCCGCGGCGATGTCGACCACGTTATTGAGCGTGGCGGCCAGGTGGAACCAGCCCGAGACATGCGGCGTGATGAGCATGTTGGGTGCATCCCACAGCGGGCTTGTGGCGGGCAGCGGCTCGGGATCGGTGACGTCGACCGCGGCGCCGGCGAGATGTCCCGATTCCAGAGCGGCAACCAGGTCGTCGGCGACCACAAGATCGCCGCGGCCGCCGTTGGCAAAGAACGCGCCCGGTTTCATCGCGGCGAAGAACTCGGCGTTCGCCAGACCGCGGGTCTCGGGCGTGCTGGGCATAAAGGATGCGACGATGTCGGCCTCTGCCAGGCGCTCAGACAGGGCATCCATGCCGTCCATGTCCTCAAACACAATGGGGTAGACGAGCGGATGGCGCTTGATGCCGCGGACATGCGCACCCATGCTGCGGCAGAGCGTGGCAAAGTGGCCGCCGATATCGCCTGCGCCCAGCACCAGCACGTTGGCGTTTTTGAGCGAGGCGACCGGCCCCAAATCCTCCCAGCGATGCTCGCGCTGCAAGTCGTGATAGCCGGGCAGGCGCTTCATCATGGAAAGGACCATGGCAAACATGTGCTCGCTCACGGCCTGACCGTAGGCGCCGATCGAGCAAGACAGCTTGGCTTCAGCCGGCACGGTGCCGGCGGCAAGGTAGTCGTCATAGCCGGCGGTCTGCAATTGTAACAGCTGGAGATGGTCGCATGCCGTGAGCATGTCAGGGTCGATGTTGCCCAGGATCACGTCGGCATCGGCGACCTGTTCGCGCGTGATATCGCCGGCGCTCGTGTAGATAAAATCCTCGCCCGGAGCGCTCGACTCAAGAATTGCACGATGGCGGTCGTTGACGGGCAGCAAAACCAGGATGTTCACAAGCATTCCTCTCCGCTCAACCTGCCAAAAAGGGACAGGTTTATTTTGGCAGGTTTTATCTGGCAAAACGTTCAAATAAAACGCCGGAGGCAAGACGAGCGTGCCCGTCAGCATCTGGCGCATCTACGGCTACCAGCTCAGCAGATCGTAGCCGTCCTCGGTCACCACGAGCTGTACCTCGCACTGGGCCGAGTCGCTGCCGTCCTTGGTGCGCACGCACCACCCATCGCCCTTGCTAATCTTAATGTCGGGTGCTCCGGCGTTGACCATGGGCTCGATAGTAAAGACCATGCCCGGAACCATGATAGTGTCCACGTCGGGCGCCTCGGTGGTAAAGCCCACAAACGGGTCCTCGTGGAACTCCTTGCCAATGCCGTGGCCACCGTACTCGCGCACCACGCTAAAGCCGGCGTCCTCGACCGTCTTTTGTACGGCCTCGGCCATCACGGAGAGCGGCAGCCATGGCTTGACGGCTGCCAGACCCGCCTCCACGCTGGCGCGGGTGACGTCGACCAAGCGCTGGCGCTCGGCCGAGACCTTGCCGATGCAGAACATGCGGCTCGAGTCGCTAAAATAGCCGTCTAAGATCGTTGAGCAGTCCACGTTGATGATGTCGCCCTCGTGCAGTACGTCCGTATCGCAGGGAATGCCGTGGCAGACTACGTCATTGATCGAGGTGCACACGCTCTTGGGGTAGCCCTCGTAGTTGAGGTCGGCCGGCGTTCCACCATGCTCGACGGTGTAGTCGTAGATCATCTGGTCGATCTGGTTGGTGGTCATGCCCGCGGTGATATGCTCACCCACATAATCGAGCACGCCCACGTTGATGGCGGCCGAGCGCTTGATGCCCTCGATATCGGCAGGCGTCTTATAGAGCGTGCGGGGCAGGACGTTCCAGCCCTCTTCCCACAGGCGCTCGAGGCGCCCATCAAAGGAGCTGTGACATTTCTTGTATTTTTTGCCGCTGCCGCACCAGCAAGCGTCGTTGCGGCCGGGTACGGGTCCTTTGTCATACATGGCTAACTTCCTTTCATTCGCAGCTAGTATAGCCCACCCGCAGAGCAGCTAATTTGGGACGGGGCTTTTTTGACTGCTTTTGTCCGCGCGGCCTTGCGCCGCCCATATCGCTCCCAAAAGCAGTCAAAAAAGCCCCGTCCCAAATTAGCTGCTCTTGGGCAGACGGGTGCTAGTAACTCACCTGGCAGGGGGTGCCGAGGGCTTGGACGCGTGCGGCAATCGCGTCGAGCGCCTCGGGAGCCGCTTTAGCAAGGCCGGCGACTGGTGTCTCGCGCGCCACCGTGTAAATGGTTGCTTCTTGTGGACGAATGCGCTCAAGCGCCGCGAGCCAGGGGGCAACGTACTCCTCGCCGGTGTTGTCGATGGGCTTGCCCTGATACTCACCGGTCAAAAAGATCGTCTGGATGATAACGTGACCGTCAAAGCTCGCGAACGTCTCGATCTGGTGCTCGACGTCGTAGGGACCAACGGGCTGGTCGAGCAGCTGGATAAATGCCGGATCGACCGTATCGAGCTTGAGGATGTTGTCGTCGACCATCATGAGCGCATCATGCACCTGGGGCCGGTCGGCGCGCGTGCCGTTGGAAAGCACGGCAATCTTGGTGTTCGGGGCCAACTGGTCGCGAAGCGCGACAGCGCCGGCGATAGCCTGCGGGAACTCCGGTGCGGCGGTGGGCTCGCCGTTGCCGGCAAACGTGATTACATCGGGCGGCTCACCCTCGACTGTCATCTCGCGTAGTTTGGCTTCGAGTGCGTCGAGCACCACGGCAGCCGTGTTGTGTGGCTCGTGGCAGGGGCGTTCGGCGTTGAGTCCGTTTTCGCAGTAAATGCAGTCAAAGGTGCAAATCTTGCCGCTGGCAGGCATCATGTTGACGCCGAGCGAGAGTCCAAGGCGTCGGCTGCGGACGGGCCCAAAGATGGGGCTGGCATTCAAAAACGTAGACATAGGCATATGCTCCTCGGGACAGTTGCACTTAAGCATAGCATTGGCCCCCGTGCCAATCGCGGGTCTGGACACTGTTGTCTAAGCCGAAACTGTGCAGCCTGGTGAGTTTTCGGAACCCTATCATGAAAGGGTGCGAGTCGGGTACAGTAAACGCATTTAAGTATGCGCAACATGGCGCCAGACTGTCCAAGTCGCACCTCGGTGCGGCCTATGGCGTTGACGATAGGATCACAACATGGATTTTACGGTCGAAAATGCGGGCACCACGATTGCCTGCCGCGAGTATGCCGGCCCGGATGTATCGTCCGATGCGCCCGCCTTGGTGTGCGTGCACGGTGCGTGCGTCGACGGCACATTTTTTGACGGCATCGCCCACGAGCTCGCCTGTGGCTATCGCGTCATTGCCTATGACCGCCGTGGTTGCGGCGAGAGCGACGATGCGGCAGACGGGCGCTACGATCTGGCAGTTCAGGCTGCCGACCTGCGAGCTGTTATCCAACATGCCGGCGCCCCGGCAAATGTCCTCGCGCACAGCGCTGGCACGCTCGTTGCCCTTGAGCTCCTTCATGCGGATGCGGCGGCAGTGTCGTCTGCGGTTTTGCATGAGCCGGCCGTGACAGGCGAGGGCGTTGGCTTGGGCGCAGCCCCGGTTTTGCTCGAGATGGTTGCGGCGGGGAAAGTTTCGAGGGCGCTGAGGGTCTTCTTGGGCGCTATTGGAGACCCCGACCCTGAAGCTCCCGGGATAACCAAAGCGGAAGCCAAACATGCTATGCGCAATGGACGTGGCTTTATGGCGAACGAGTATGGACTTGTCATGACGTATGGTCCCGATTGGGATCGAGTTCGCGCATCAAAAACCGTTGCCGCCGTCTGCTTGGGAGAGCTTTCGGCCGATACGTCCCGCGCGGCAGGTGCACGAGCGGCTGCGGAGTTACTGGGCTGCCCCGTTGTAACAATTCCGGGCGCGCATAACGGTCTTCGAGATCGACCGGTCGCAGCCGCCAACGCCGTCCGCGCCATTCTAAGCCGCTGATGCGTCGGTGACTCATACATGAGAATCAATAAACATTGGTGTCCTGCAATAAATCAATCTTGAGCTGCGTGTTCGCAGAGGTAATTGACCCTTCTATTGCTATTAAAAATATTACAACAATTGTGCACCTGCCTGCTCTGCAAGATGTTACTCTAGTAACGTTTAAGGGACGTACCGTTGCCAGGCCAACGACGGAAAAGGCCGTATATGCTCAATAAATATGGGGGTAATCTTACCGACAGCGAGGCCGCCGCCAAGGTCGCCCGTGTCGAGAAGATTTACCCCGTGGTGCGCCTGGTTTCTGCCGAACAGATTAATAACGAGCATAACTGCCTGTTCTTTGGCGATCAGTGCCCTTGCTTGCGTCAGGTTTGTCTCAAGGTGCTCGGGGGTTCCGATGAAGTGTCTGAGCGACTGAAGGGCGACGGTATCGAATACTGTGCTTCCGCGCGTCCCGTGACGGTTGAAGGCGAGCGACGCGTTTTACTTGTGGCACGCCCGGTCAATGAGCAAGAGGTGGCAGATGAGGAGGCGGCCTGCACCGATGTGGTGACGGGCGTTCGCAATCGTCGCTACTTTGATGAAAGACTCCGCACGCACCATGTATCCGGTGGCGTGGCGATCGTTGACCTCGATGATTTTAAGATGGTCAACGACGCTTATGGCCATCGTGTCGGCGATTTGGTGCTTGGCGTCGTCGCGGCCGTTATACGCGATAACATTCACTCGACCGATCTGCTTGTGCGTTATGATTGCGACGAGTTTGTGGTCGTCATGCCCGATATTGCCCCCGATGATTTTGCTCGGCGCTTGCACCATGTGTCGGAGGCCATTCGCTCTGCTGTTGTACCGGGGAATGAGGAGATCGACCTATCGGCCTGTGCGAGCGGCGTTCGTGTGAGCGGTGAGACGATCGAGGAAGGCGTGCATCGCGCAGCCACTCTCTCGAATCGTGCGAAGATCAGACGCGGCACGGTTGTGACGGATGCCGATGCAAGCGAGACGATCAGGAGCCAAAAGCCCCTGGTGCTGATTGCCGACGATTCCAAAGTGAGCCGGTCCATCCTCGGTGAGATGCTCAAGGACGACTATCGCATTCTAGAAGCCGATAGCGGTCGCGCCACGCTCGATGCGGTTGACCGTTATGGTGGCGACCTGTCCCTCGTGCTGCTCGATGTTGTCATGTCGGACATGAGCGGCTGTGAGGTGCTGGCCGAGCTTTCGCGTCAGGCAGCCCTCGATAGCCTACCTGTTATTATGATCTCGAGCGAAGATACCGACGACGTGGTGTTACGTGCTTACGATTTGGGCGCCTCGGACTATATCAGTCGCCCGTTCGATGACCGCATCGTGCGTCGTCGCGTCAACAATATTATTCGACTGTATGCCAAACAGCGTCGTCTGACGAGTCTGCTGTCGCAGCAGTACAATGCGCGCGTCAATAACAGCCGTATACTCGTCGACATCATGGCGAGCGTCATGGAAGTCCGTAATGGCAAAAGCGGCAGGCATGTCACGCATATCGAGAAGTTGACTGAGCTGCTGCTTGGCGACTTGGCGCGACGGAGCGACAAGTACTCTCTTGGCAACGAGGAGCGTTGTTCGATTGCGTTGGCGTCGGCGCTGCACGATATCGGCAAGATGTCGATCGACGATGCGATTCTCAACAAGCCCGGACGTCTGACGCCCGAAGAGTTTGAAATAATGAAGACGCATACTACCATTGGCGCCGACATGCTGCGCAATCTGGGCAGAAACCATGAAGGAAGTGCCCTTTTGGACTATGCGTACCAAATCGCCCGCTGGCATCATGAACGTTGGGATGGTACGGGCTATCCTGACGGTCTTAAGGGCGACGATATCCCCATTGCCGCTCAGGTGGTCTCGGTGGCCGATGTGTACGATGCGTTGACGAGCGTGCGTGTGTACAAGGACGCCATTTCGCAAGAAGAGGCGATTCGGATGATTCTGGACGGTGAGTGCGGCGCTTTCAATCCGCTGCTTATCGAGTGTCTGCTCGAAGTGCGCGATCGCATTGCCGAGACGCTGGAGCGTCCTGCGGACGTTGTCGCGTTCCCTTCGGTTTAGCTAGGCAAAGGGAAGCCCCGTCGGACCATGTGGCCGGCGGGGCGTCCTTATCTGTTGTGCGGTTCGCGAACTAGCGGGCCTGCTTTACCTTGGCCGCCGCCTCGACAAACGACTTCCACAGGTTAAAGTCGGTCTCGAGCGTCTGCCAGGTGTACTCGGGATGCCATTGCACGCCCAGGCAGAAAGGCTGGCCTTCGACTTCGATGCACTCGGGAACGCCGTCGGTTGCCTTGGCGACCAAGCGCGTGCTCTTACCCAGACGCTCGACGCAGCAGTGGTGTGCGGAGTTGGTCTGGATAAGCCTGTGCCCGCCAACCGCGCGCTCCAGAAGCGAGCCCGGCACGACCTCGACGGGATGCACGGGGTCGTTGAGCACGTGGGTATGGCGCCACTGCGTGCGGCCCTCGCGCGCGCCCAGGCTCGGTACGTCCATGCACAGGGTGCCGCCGGTGGCGACATTGAGCAGCTGTGTGCCGCGGCAGGTGGTAAAGAGCGGCTTTTTGGCGCGGAGCACCTCGTCGACCAGCTTAAACTCAAAGCTATCGCGGATCTCGCAGCAGAGGGTGGGGTCGTAGGGTCGATCATCGCCCCAACGTTTGGGATTGACATCGGGGCCGCCGGGAATGGCGATGCCGTCGGCGATATCGACGTAATGACGGATGACCTCAATGTCCTCGGTGATGGACATCTGCAGCGGCAGGCCGCCGGCGGCAAGGATGGCATCGACAAAGACACTGGCGATTTCCTCGTTGGGGGAGAGCGTCTCGCTCAAAAACGGCTTTGCCTCTTCCCAACGCGGCGCGACGAGGATGAGCGGACGGTCGGAGGGGGCAACGTCGACGTGCGGGGTATAGGACGAGGAAGTACGTGTTCCGATCATGGGTGCTGCTTTCGAATCTGAAGGTGACAGGGCGCATGAGAGACGTGGGACAACACTTTCAATGGATTTGTCCCACGGGGTTGCTGGTTAGTGGCCCTTGATGGAGTTGAGGAAGTCCTGGGCGCGCTTGGTCTGGGGGTGGTCGAAGAACTCGTCGGGCGTGCCGGTTTCCACGATTTGGCCGTCGGCCATAAACACGACGCGATCGGCCACGCGGCGGGCAAAGTTCATCTCGTGCGTAATGACGATCATCGTCATGCCCTGCTGGGCCAGACGGACCATGACCTCGAGCACCTCGTTGATCATCTCGGGGTCAAGGGCGCTCGTGGGCTCATCAAAAAGCATGGCCTTGGGTTGCATGGCAAGCGAGCGGGCGATGGCTACGCGCTGCTGCTGGCCGCCCGAGAGCTGTGCGGGCACCTTATCGGC
Source organism: Collinsella sp. LCP19S3_B6 (assembly GCF_052121815.1). NCBI lineage: Bacteria > Bacillati > Actinomycetota > Coriobacteriia > Coriobacteriales > Coriobacteriaceae > Collinsella > Collinsella sp. LCP19S3_B6. The sequence goes on along the minus strand of NZ_JBQKDN010000009.1, from coordinate 49,609 downwards.
CTGCTCGGCAACGCCCACGCGGCCCAGCAGGTCCATGGCGCGCTCGCGGGCCTCGTCCTTGGAGACGCCCAGCACGTCGACCGGTCCCAGCATGACGTTCTGCAGCACGGTCATATGTGCGAACAGGTTGAACTGCTGAAACACCATGCCCAGCTCGGCACGCATACGGGCAAGGTCCTTGCCTTCCTGCGGCAGGGGCTCGCCTTCGATGAGGATCTCGCCCGAGTCGATGGTTTCCAAGCGGTTGATGGTTCGGCACATGGTCGACTTGCCCGAGCCCGAGGGGCCGATCACGACGACGACCTCGCCGCGGTCGACCGAGAGATTGATGTCGTTGAGGACGTGCAGATCGCCATAGTGCTTATCGACGTGCTTGAGCTCGATCAGCGGCTGATTGCCGGTGGAAGAGGTGCTCTGTGCCATGGTGCTCGGCTCCTTATGACTGGAAATGGTAAAGCGTTAGCGGATGATGGTCGCGCCGGTCTTGTGCGAAACGTAGACAGCGGCCTTGTTGATCGCGACGTTGATGAGGATGTAGATGACCGCGATTACCAGGTAGACCGACACGAGGGCATCGTAGTTGGTAATGAGCACGCGGGCATTTTGCATGAGGTCGGGGTAGCTCACCACGTAGGCGACGGTGGTGTCTTTGACTACGACCACAAGCTGCGAAATCAACGAGGGAATGATAAACCGAATCGCCTGCGGCAGCACGATTTTAAAGGTGATTTTAGCTTTGGAGAGACCGAGCGCTTGGGCTGCCTCGACCTGCCCGCGCGGCACGGCGTTGACGCCCGCGCGAAAGATCTCGGCCAGCACGCCGGCTGCAGCGAGCGCGACGGGGAGCGTGAGCATCCAAAACGACGGTAGCGCAATTTTGTACTGAGGCAGCACCAAAAAGAAGAAGTAGATGAACAGCAGGCTCGGTACGCCGCGGAAGAAATCGGTGAGCACGCGGCAGACCAGCTGCAGCGGCTTAATGTCGCTGGTGCGGCCGAGCATAAGGGCTAGGCCCAACACCAGCGCGATGGCGCCAGCGGTGAGTGCGACTTTAACGGTGCCCTCAAAGCCGGCAAGCAGGAACTTCCAGGTGGTGAGGTGCGTAAAGAAATACCAATAGTGGACCGAAAGCTGACCGGTCACATAAAAGCGCTGCAACACGAGGACGGCGAGCGCGGCGACGGCAACAAGCGAGATAGCGGTGCCGATGCGAATCTTGGCGCGCATCTTGGGGCCGGGAGCCTCGTAAAGCGCATCGCGCATGGTGAGCGCGGAGGTGGAATGCTTGCTCATCGGAGGATCCTCACCTTCTTATCGATGTAGTTGCCGATGTGGCTCACCACAAAGGCCGTGCCCAGGTAGCCGAGCGCCGAGATAAAGAACGCGGCGACGCCGCCGAGCGAGCGCGTGTTGATGTAGCTCACCACGCCGGTGAGCTCCTGCGGTTGAAGCGGTACCTGGCTGCCGAGTGCGGTGGTGAGCATGACGGCGATAAAGAGGTTGGTCATGGGCAGCACGCTCGAGCGCAGCGCTTGTGGAATCACGATCTTGGCGAGGATGCGGCTGAAGCTCATGCCGAGCGAGCGCGCGGCTTCCACCTGGCCGACGCCGACGGTGTTGATGCCGCTCATAAAGTTCTCGGAGCCAAAGGCCGAGCCCAAAAGGACCGTGGCGACGATAACGCAGGTGCGGTAGGGCAGGACGACCTTGAGCGGCGGCAGCGCATAGACGACGATGATAAGCAGCGCGATGCCGGGGATGTTACGGAAGACCTGAACATACAGGTCGCCAAAAATGCGCAGCGGCTTGAGCGGCGACACGCGCATCACGGTGACAGCGACGGCCAGCACCATGGCGATGGCAAACGACTCAAGCGTCATGCCCCAGGTTGCTAGCAGCGCGTCGATATAGTTCTGGCCATAGAGCGACCAGAGCTCGGAGAGACTCATGCGGACCTCCCGCCGATAAGGAAAGGGGCTCCCGTGTGTACGGAAGCCCCGACAACTCAGTGTGGAAACAGTTTAGCGCAATAAAGCGCATCGTGCGTTTCCGTATGGTTTCGTAGCGGCCGTTACTGGGCTCGCTGTCTAGGCGCCGATCTCGGGCAGCTCGGGAACGTTGGTGTCGCCCGTGCGATCGCCGATGCAGATCTGCCACAGCTCGGTCCAGGTGCCATCGTCCTCGATTTTCTTAAGGAAGTCGTTGACAAAGGCGACGCCGTCGGAATCGAGCGGCAGGCCGATGCCGTAGGGCTCTTTGCTGCCGAAGGGCTTGCCGGCGATCTTGTACTTACCGGGCTCGCGGACCAGGGCGCTCTGCTGCATGTTGTTGTCGATGACGTAGGCGTCAACGCGGCCCTGCTGAAGTGCCTGGCGAGCCTCCTCGTCGGTCTTGAACTCCTGCTGGCTGGCCTTGGGGGCGAACTCCTCCAGGATGGCGGGGCCGTTGGAGCCGGACTGGACGGCGACGTTCTTGTCGGCCAGGTCGTCGACGCTCTTGATGTCGTCGTTGTCGGCGAGCACCAGGATAGCCTGCTGGGTGTAGTAGTAGGGACCGGCAAAGGAGACAAGCTTCTTGCGCTCATCGGTAATAGTGTAGGTGGCAAAGACGGCGTCGACCTGGCCGTTCTGCAGGACGGACTCACGCGTGTCCGAGGTCACCTGGGTGATCTCGACCTTGTTCTCGCCCAGAATGTAGTTGGACAGGAGCTGCGCGATGCCGGCGTCGAAGCCACGGGTCTTGCCGTCTTTCTCGTTGAGGAGGGAGAAGAGCGTGGAGGTCTGAACGCCACCGATCTTAAAGACGCCGGCGTCCTTGACGGCCGTGGCCCAGGTGCTGGCGGCGATGGCGTCATCATCGGCCTTGGGGCCGTTGTCGACGAGCTTGTCGAATGCCTTGGCATCGAGCGTGGTGGAAGCCTCGGTGTCCTTGGGGCTCTTGGAGGAGCCGGCGGCGGAACCCTTGTCGGCCTCGGCGCTGGTGTCGGAGCAGCCGGCAAGACCAAGGCCGGCGACGGTTGCAAAGGTGGCGGCGATGAAGCCGCGACGGTCGAAAACGACCTGCTGGGAGAGGTTCTTGCTCATGGTAGAACACCTTTCTCAATAAAATCCCTAGCGGTTGAATAGAGTTATACCCTATCGCGCTCAAATGGGTCAACACGAAATAACTCAGAAACATACTTACCTTATGGGTAATTCTACCTACCAAAAAGGGACAGGTTTATTTTGGCAGGTTTTATCTGGGCAAACGTCGATTATTACAGCTGAGATAGCGTTTTGCGGACAGCATGGTCGCTCGCGGCGGTCGCTATAATGGCGGCAACGCGACATATATAAGTAAGGAGATCGCGTATGAACGGTTATTCGTTTTTCGCGCCGACCATGACTTAAAACTACCACAAAGGGGACGGGCACCTTTGTGGTGATTCTTGCAGATGTGGCGGCCTGCCTCGCTGTTTTGTCTCAATCTGTAACATCTGCAGCCATTTTTGCCGAGTAACTGTTACAGATTGAGATTTTCTCTTTAGGGGGACTTGAGTGTCTCGATCTGTAACATCTGGACGGACAAAAGGTCTCTATCTGTTACAGATTGAGATAAACAACAGGGGCAAAGACGGTTTGTCTAGATCTGTAACAATTGGGCGAGGATTTGTCCTCTAGGTGTTACAGATCGAGACAATTGAGTTGGGAAAGTAAAAACCTCCGCAGGGGTGCTTCCCTTGCGGAGGTTTTTCTACTCGTTCAGCAGGCGTACCGCTTCGGCAGCCATATTCTCAACCGTCATGCCGTTCTGAGCAAGCAACTCGTTGGGATCGTAGCGGTCGGGAAAGCCCTTGGCGATGCCAAAGGTGCGCGTGCGCACAGGCGTGCAGGACAAGTAGCACGCGACGCGCTCGCCCCAGCCACCGTCCAAGATGCCGTCCTCGAGGGTGACGACAACGCGATGCTCGGTGGCAAGGCCATCGAGAGACTCGCGGTCAAGCTCGGTTGCAAAGCGCGGGTTGACGAGCGTGGCCTCTATGCCGTATTCGGCAGCCAAGCGGTTTGTTACGCGCTCGCCCAGCTCAAAGAAATCGCCAAGCGCGAGCACGGCAACGTCGCGGCCCTGACGCACCACGTCGTAGCGAACGGCGCTGTAGTCGGTGTCCTCGGCGGGCGCCAAATCGGGGCGGCTAACCAGGCCAATGCCCGGAACGCGGATCGCCACGGGATGGTCGCGGTGGTCGAGCGACCAGCTCAGCATGGACAGGTATTCCTCCATGCAGGCCGGTGCCAGATAGCGCATGTTGGGAAGTCCGCCCAGCATGGATATATCAAAGAACGAGAGGTGCGTCTCGGAGGTGGCGCCAAAGATCGACGCGCCAAACACCAGGATGGTTGCGGGGGTGTCGTTGAGGCACAGGTCGTGCCACAGCTCGTCGTAGGCGCGCTGCAAAAACGTGCCGTACACACCAAAGACTGGCTTGGCGCCCGAGCGCGCAAGCGCGGTGGCAAAGGTCACGGCGTGCTCCTCGGCAATGCCCACATCGACGAACTGTTTGCCGGCCGCGGCGCGAAGCTCGGGTGTAAAGCCCATGATGTAGGGCGTGGCGGCCGTGATGCCCACGACCTGCGGATCGCGCTCGATGGCGGCGCTGAGCGCCTCGCCCGTAATGTCGGCATAGGTGCGCGGCGCAGGCTCGCTCGGATGGCCCGGGCAGAGCTTGCGCCCGGTTGCCATGTCAAACGGACCCACATGGTGCCAGCGCTCGGGGTCGCTCTGGGCCGGCTCAAAGCCCTTGCCCTTGGCGGTGGAGACGTGCAGCACGATGGGATGATCGATATTGCGCAGTTCCTGCAGCGCGTCGACGAGGGCTAACACATCGTTACCGGTGTCCAGATAGCGGTAGTCGAGCCCCATCGCGCGGAAAACGTTGCGCTCACAGGCGCCGTTGCTGGCGCGCAGCTCGGCCAGATTGCGATACAGGCCGCCATGGTTTTCGGCGATGGACTGGTCGTTATCGTTGACGATGATGATCAAGTTGCTGTCGAGCTCGGCGGCGTTGTTAAAGCCCTCAAACGCCAGGCCGCCCGAAAGCGAACCGTCGCCAATGATGGTAATGACGTTGTACGCGTCACCCGCCAGGTCGCGCGCGTGGGCAAGGCCGCAGCCCAGGCTCACCGACGTGGAGGTATGGCCCATGGCAAACAGGTCGTGCTCGGACTCGTCGGGATTGGCAAAGCCAGAAGCCTCACCATAACGCTCCGGATCGATATAGGTGTACGCGCGCCCCGTCAGCGCCTTGTGGGCGTAGGTCTGGTGCGAAACGTCAAAGACAATCTTGTCGATGGGGGAGTTAAACACGCGATGAAGCGCAACCGTAAGCTCAACGACGCCCAGGTTGGGAGCAACGTGTCCACCGACGGCGGCGGAGCTTTCGAGGATTGCCTGGCGGATCTCGCCGCAGAGCAGCGGAAGCTCGGCGCGGTCGAGAGCCTTGACGTCCTCGGGCGTTGTCGTTTGCGTAAGCAGCATCGTTGTGGGTTACTCCATGCGAATCGAGCGCCGGCGCTCCCTCGGCCGGCACAATTGCACAAAACAGTCTCGCACATTTTGGCGTTTGATATGTGACGGCGGCGCGGTAATTCGCCAACTGGTGGGGCAAAACGTTTTGTCCGATGCCATACTGGTAGATTCGATGATGATTAATTCAATGCGTGCAGGCCGTGGCTTGTCGCCGTGAGTCGCTGGAAGGAGGCAACATGTCCGATGTCGTTCGTGCCGAGAAAATCGCGTGCGAAGTAGACCATGCTGCCCGTCAACTGGCGCAGGCGGGCCGTCTGGACCTGACGCGTGAGTTTATCCAGCATGGCGATGTGACGGTCTATGCACATGTGACTTCGGTAGCGCGGGCGAGCCTGTCCTTTGCCGAGCGCTTGGGCCGTGTCGGTATCTCCGTCGACCGCGCCTCGTTGCTGCGCGGGGCCCTGCTGCACGATTACTTTCTTTATGACTGGCACGATCCCGACCCAAGCCATCGGCTGCATGGCTTTCGGCATCCGTTTTTTGCTCTGGCGCGTGCGGAGGAAGATTTTGAGCTGACGTCGCGCGAGCGGAATATTATCGTGCGGCATATGTTTCCGCTGGTGCCGGTGCCGCCGACGTGTCGTGAGGCATGGATTGTGTGCCTGGCGGATAAATGGTGTGCTCTGCGCGAGACGGTCGCCGGCCGTCTGCCGCGCAAGGACGAGGCAGACGATGGCGTGAGTGAAGAATCGAGCGAAAAGAGGAGAGGGTAGACGGTGGGAACCGCGATCGACATGGCATTTGACGGCGCGACGCTTGCCGCCTGTCCGCTCTCGGCACTGGTGCTCTCGTTTGCCTTTTACGGGTTTTGCGGTTGGGCATGGGAGTCAACAGTCTGCGCCATGCTCAACCAAGGACGCTTCGCCAACAGCGGATTCTTGCTGGGGCCGTGTTGCCCTATCTATGGTGTGGGCGGCATAGCCTGCTGGCTTTTGTTGCGCGGGATTCCGGATGCCTCGAGCCAATTTGTCGCCGCGGCGCTTGTGTGCAGCGTAATCGAGTACAGTGTGGGCCTTCTATTGGAAAAGACAACAGGCGCACGCTTTTGGGACTACTCGCACCTGCCGTTTAACTTGCACGGACGTATCTGCCTGTACTGGGCCTGCGCGTTTGGCTTGGGTGCGTTGTGCATTTGCCGTTTAGTGGAGCCGGCATTGCTGGGGCTGCTTGGCCATCTGCCGGTGCTGATTGTGCGGCTGTCCGCCTTTATCGTCTCGGTCGCGATGATGGTTGACGCAGCGTGCTCTTTGGCCAGCTGGCGTCGCCTGTCCGATCAGCTGGAGCGTGTACGCGCCGACCTTGCCGACCGCATCAATGAGTCGCTTGCCGACGCGTCCGACTCCATGCTCGAACGTATTCCCGATTCGACGATTGACTCGGTAGCGCAGACGCATATCCGTAGCCGCGCCGTTAACGCGTGGCTGGCCGAGCTGGGCGATGCGGCTCTCGATGCCCTGCGTGAGAAGGCTTCGATGCCGACGTTTATCTCGGATGGTGCTCGCGGCCTGGCGCTCGCTGCCCGCCGCGTCGCCGATGCCGCGCCGAGCATGCCGCGTCCGTCGCTCAGTCGTCGCCTTGCCGGCAAGCGCATGAGCCGTCCGGTGCCGAGCGTGTCGCTCAGTCGTCGTGACCTGCGCTTTTTCAATGCCTTCCCGCGTCTGCGCATCAATCGCTACGAAGGTGTCATTCGAGCAACTAATCTCCGCGACCGCGCCCACGAGCTGTTTCGGCGCTAGCCGGGACGGGCACGCTCACGGCTCCCTTGCTCGCGTATTTCCCGTTCGTTTCGCGCCCGTTGCCGTGCCGTTTCCAAGATTGCGGCACCGTTTCCATTCGACAACGCAGCGTTTAACAACGCCGTATCTGGTCTACACCAGTTGCCCCTCGGCCGCATTATGGGCGCCGACAACGTTCATGCGATCAAGGGGGAGCGAATGTACGATACGGGATCGACAACGTTTATGCTCATCTGCACCATGCTCGTGTTTTTAATGACACCGGGTCTGGCGTTTTTCTATGGCGGCCTGTCCAGGCGCAAAAATGTCATCAACACCATGCTCATGTGTTTTGGCGCCATTGGCCTGGTTGGTGTGCTGTGGATTGTTGCCGGCTGGTCGCTGGCCTACGGTGGCGATGGTTCCAGCCCGTTTATTGGAGGCCTTGACCAGCTGCTGTGCTTGCCGGTGCTCAACCAGGTGCTGCAGGCGGCCGAGGGCAATGCTGCGGACGGTGCCGTCTACCCTCAAATCATCAACATCACCTTCCAAATGGCGTTTGCCATGATCACGGCTGCTATCGTCACGGGCAGCCTGGCCGGCCGCGTTAAGTTTGGTGCCATGACGGCCTTCCTGGGCATTTGGCTGCTCGTGGTCTATGCGCCGCTCGCCCACATGGTCTGGGGCGGTGAGGGTTCCTTTATCGGCGACGTCATCGGCGCGCTCGACTTTGCGGGCGGCGACGTGGTGCACATCTCGTCCGGTCTCACGGGCCTGATTCTCTGCTTAATGCTCGGCCGTCGTCGCGGCTTTGGCATGGTGAGCTACCGCCCGCATAACGTGCCGTTTGTGGCGCTGGGCGCCGGCCTGCTTTGGTTTGGCTGGTTTGGCTTTAACGGCGGCAGCGAGTTTAAGGCCGACGCCGTGGCCGCGCTCGCCATCCTCAACACCGTGACGGCCAGCGCGGCGGGCATGGTCTCGTGGCTTGTCGTCGAGCGCGTGCATACCGGTCGCCCCACGCTGGTGGGTGCCAGCACCGGTCTGGTTGCGGGCCTTGTGGTGGTCACGCCGGGTGCGGGCTTTGTCGAGCCGTGGGCAGCGCTGGTCATGGGCCTGATCGTATCACCTGTCTGCTACCTGGCTATCAGCCATCTTAAGACCAAGTTTGGCTACGACGATGCGCTCGACGCGTTTGGCTGCCACGGCATCGGCGGCATCTTGGGCGGCGTGCTCACGGGCCTGTTCTGCGTGCCTGAGCTCTCGTGGACCGGTAAGGGCGGCCTGTTCTACACGGGCGACGTGTCGCTGCTCATCTCGCAGATTTTGGGCATTGTGGTGACGGTCGCTCTTGTACTGGTGCTCGACTTGGTGATCGCCGCGGTGGTCAAGGCGCTGTTCCGCGGCAGCCTGCGCGTGGACGAGGCAGACGAGGCGCTGGGCCTGGATGCGAGTCAGCACGGCGAGAGCGCGTATCCCTCCTTCTCCGGACTCGATTAGCAGCACGGCTTTCCCAGGCACCCGACCTTGCCCCTCAAACCGTCGCTTGCGTACCGAAGTACGCGGCGCTCCTCTTTCGGGGCAATCTCGGGCACCTGGAAAACCCGTGCCACATGAATGAGCGGTTCATTTCTTTATTAAAGAGAGGAATTCACTATGAAGAAGATTACGGCGATCGTTCGTGCCGAGAAGCTTGAGGTTCTTAAAGACGCACTGTTTGCTGCCGATGTTCGTGGCATGACCATCAACCAGGTGCAGGGCTGCGGCGCGCAGCATGGCTGGAAGGAATACGTGCGCGGCAACGAGTTGCTTGTCAACACGATCCCTAAGGTACAGTTCACCCTTATCTGCGCCGATGAGCATGTTGACGGCATTGTCGACATCATCTGCAACGCCGCCCGCACCGGCGCCGTCGGCGACGGCAAGATTTGGGTCGAGCCGGTCGAGGAGGTCATCCGCATCCGCACCGGCGAACACGGCCCCGCCGCGGTGTAGGACAATCTTTCGCCTGACGGGCGTGCCTCTCTTGGGGCGCGCCCGTTCTCGTCTACAATATCGTGCAGACGAAGGAGAGGCATGCCCATGATCAAGATGTTTGCGAGCGACTTAGACGGAACGCTGCTGAACGCCCTGCACGAGGCAGACGGGACCATCCGCCGTGCCATTCGCGAGCTGACCGAAGCTGGCCTGCATGTGGTTCCCGCGACCGGGCGCTCGACGCTGCCGATCGGCGAGCATGGCTTTACGGGCCTGGCGCTTGACGCCTGCTGCTCCAATGGGTCCATCGTACGCAACAGCCATGGCGAGGTGCTCAAGACCTGGACCATCGACCCGCAGATTACCGAGGAGCTGCTCAAGGAGTTTCCGGGCATTTGCTTCGACTGCTCCACGCCCGACGGCATGTTCTCGAGCGGATCGTTCGAGATGCACCAGGCGGGCTTTAAAAAGGACAGTCCTATCAAGCGCATCGTGATGCGCGGCATGCGTGCACGTGGGGGGTATCACGAGGAACAGTATTTCGACCAGTCGATCGGTGACATCCTGCGCCATGACGTATGCAAGATCAATTGTCGCGTGACCTCGCCCGAGCTGGAGCGCGACCTTAAGGCGTATTTGGCCGAGCGCTCGGACCGCGTGGTCAACGCGCCGTTCGATCCGGTGATGTTTGAGATCACGGACGTGGCGTGTAACAAGGGCGAGAGTGTGGCCTGGCTGGCGGGCTACTACGGCATTGCCGAGGACGAGGTCGCGGTTTACGGCGACGGCGGCAACGACATCGCCATGCTCAAGCGCTTCCGCCACAGCTACGCGACCAAAAACGGCAGTGACGCGGCCAAGGCCGCCGCGAGCGCGACTATCGGCAGCTGCATGGTCCACGCCGTCCCCAAACACATGCTCGCCACCATGCATAAGCAAAACCCCCGCACCATCATCGAATAATGTGACAAAGGGACTGCCCCTTCGTCGCATCCAAATATTGCCTTTACGTGTTGATGCACACGGTGTGCAATAATACTCGCACTGTGCAATAGCGCACAGGCTGAGTAACAAGGAGGACGCTTGTCCCAGCTCGAGAAATGCGATCGCCGGTCCCTTCGCTCGCAGCGTGCCCTTCGCCAGGCACTTGCCAGCGAGCTTGCCGAAAGCGGCGACCTTTCGCGCATTAACGTCGCGTCGCTCACCGAGCGTGCTGGCCTTACGCGCCGTACGTTCTATTCGCATTACCGCGATATCCCCGACTTTATCAATCAAATCGAGGACGGCTTGCTGGCCGAGATCCGTGAGCGTATTGAGCTCATCACCGCAGCTCGGCTGCCCGATCTCTATCACAACATCGATGAGCTCGAGCCGGCGCCCGGTTCGGTTGAGCTACTGCGTTATCTTGCGGCCAACCGCGACTTGATCGGTGCGCTGCTGGGTCCGGGCGGCGACCAGGCCTTCATTAAAAGGATTATCGACACCGCGCGTGAGGCTGTGGTGCCGCGTGCACAGACGGGCATTTTGGGCCTGGCGCTGGGCACGTTCTTTGACTACTACGTCACCTACGTCGTGAGTGCCGAGGTCGGCATGATTCAGCGCTGGTTTGAGCGTGGGCTCACCGAATCGCCCGAGGCCATGGCGCGCATGATGACGGTGCTCGCTTTTGTGCGCCCTGGTGACCTGTATAGCCAACCCATCGATATCAACGTGCCGGAGTACGGCATGAAGCTATTGAACTTGCAGCTCGAGGACGCGGCCGACACCCCCGCAACCGTCGAGTCCAACAACTAAGAGGAGAGACAATGAGCAAACTCGTCGAGGGCATCAAGGACCGCATGGTCGCCGCCGCACGCGAGGCTGCGCCCACCGTGGTGGACGCCGCGCAGAAGGCCGCGACCGCGGCTGCCGAGAAAGTTGTCGAGGCAGTTGCCGATGCCAAGAACTCGGTAGGGGAGACGTCCGTCGCTAGCGAGCCCGCCACCGCCGCCGAGCCCGAAGCCGCCGCCCACGCCCCCGAAGGCGCAATCTTCAACCCCGACAGCGCCCACGGCAACCTGCACCTGGGCATCGACGTGGGCTCCACCACCGTCAAGCTCGCTGTGCTCAACGATGACAACCAGATCGTCTACGCCAAGTACCAGCGCCACCACACCGACGTCCGCGCCTGCGCCCGCGACCTGTTCGAGGGCGCTGCGGCCGTGCTGCCGACGGTCCAAATGACCTGCGCCATTACCGGCTCGGGCGGCCTGCTGCTGTCCCAGTGGCTCGACCTGGAGTTTGTCCAAGAGGTCATCGCCAGCAAGCGCGCCGTCGAGACCCTCATCCCGGCCACCGATGTCGCCATCGAGCTGGGCGGCGAGGACGCCAAGATCATCTACTTCGATAACGGCATCGAGCAGCGCATGAACGGCACCTGTGCCGGCGGTACGGGTGCGTTCATCGACCAGATGGCAACCCTGCTGCACACCGACGCCAGCGGCCTTAACGAACTCGCGGCCAACGCCACCACCATCTATCCCATCGCCAGCCGCTGCGGAGTTTTTGCCAAGACCGACGTCCAGCCGCTGCTCAACGAGGGCGCCCGCCCCGAGGACGTGGCCGCCTCCATCTTCCAGGCCGTCGTGACCCAGACCATCTCGGGCCTGGCGTGCGGCCGTCCCATCCGCGGTAACGTCGCCTTCCTGGGCGGCCCGCTGCAGTATCTCTCCGAGCTGCGCCATCGCTTTTACCTCACGCTCAACCTGGACGAGGAGCACCGCATCGTGCCCCGAAATGCTCACCTGTTTGTGGCGAGCGGTGCCGCCATGGCGCACGAGTCCAATAAGCTCAGCACGTTCCCGCAGCTCATCGAGGCCATCGATGCCCTGGGTGACACACAGGGCGCCGAGGTCGAGCGTCTGGATCCGCTCTTTGCCACCGACGAGGACTTTGCCGAGTTCAAGACCCGCCACAACACCGAGGTCGTTCCCAAGGGCAAGCTCGAAGGCTACACCGGTCGCGTGTTCATCGGTATCGACGCCGGTTCCACCACCATGAAGGCCGCGCTTGTGGGTGAGGACGGCCAGTTGCTGCATACCTGGTACGGCAATAACAACGGTGACATCCTGGGTACGGCCAAGGTCATCATGGCCGATTTCTACAACCACATCCCCGCCGGCTGCACCATCGGCCACGTGACCACCACGGGTTACGGCGAGGCGCTGCTCATCGAGGCCCTCAAGGCCGACTCCGGCGAGATCGAGACCGTCGCGCACCTGCGCGGCGCCAAGGCGTTCCTGCCCGGCGTCGAGTTTATCCTGGACATCGGCGGCCAGGACATGAAGTGCCTGCGCGTCAAGGACGGCGTTATCGAGCACATCATGCTCAACGAGGCCTGCTCGTCGGGCTGCGGTAGCTTTATCGAGAGCTTCGCCGTCTCTATGAACATGGACGTGCGCGCGTTCGCCGACGCAGCCATCCATGCCAAGGCTCCGGTGGACCTGGGCAGTCGCTGCACGGTCTTTATGAATTCGCGTGTTAAGCAGGCGCAAAAGGAAGGTGCCACGGTGGGCGACATCGCGGCCGGTCTGTCCTATTCCGTCATCAAAAATGCCCTGTTCAAGGTCATTAAGCTGCGCGATCCCAAGGAGATCGGCAACCAGGTGATCGTCCAGGGCGGCACCTTTATGTCCGATGCCACGCTGCGCGCGTTTGAGCAGCTCACCGGCGTTCACGCCGTGCGTCCCGACATCGCCGGCTGCATGGGCGCCTATGGTGCGGCCTTGCTCGCCCGTGATCGCGCTGGCGCCGACGGCACCTCGACCATCCTTTCGGCCGAGGACATCGCGCACCTCACTGTGACGCAAAAGCACGTCCGCTGCGGCCGTTGCTCCAACAACTGCCAGCTCACCGTTAACGACTTTGGCGGCGGTAGGCGCTTCATTACCGGCAACCGCTGCGAGAAGGGCGCCGGCCACAAAAAGCAAAAGACCGAGGCCCCTAACCTCTTCAAAAAGAAAAACGAGTTGCTCTTTAATCGCGAGGTGCTGAGCCCCGACGAGGCCCCGCGCGGCACCGTGGGTATCCCGCGCGCACTCAACATGTACGAGAACTACCCCTTCTGGCACGCGTTCTTTACGCGCTTGGGCTTTAGCGTGCAGCTGTCCGACCAGTCGAGCAAGAAGACCTACCAGGCGGGCATCGAGTCCATGCCGTCCGAGAGCGTGTGCTATCCGGCCAAGATGAGCCACGGCCACGTGATGAACCTTATCGACCGCGATGTCGACTTTATCTGGATGCCGTGCGTGCGCTGGGAGCGCAAGGAGGATCCGACGGCTGGCAATTGCTATAACTGCCCCATCGTCATGAGCTACCCCACGGCGCTGGCACTCAATATCGACGAGATCCGTGAGCAGAACATCGAGTTCCTGTACCCGTTTGTGCCCTATCACGACAAGACCGAGCTCAAGCGCCGCTTGTACCAGGTGCTTGCCGTCGACCGCGTGGCCGATGCTGAGGCCGGTCGCGGTCGCGTGCGCGGTCCCAAGATCACGCGCTCCGAGGTCGATGCCGCCGTCAACGCTGCCTTTGAGGCCGATGCGCGTTTCCACGAGGACATCCAGACCATGGGCGAGGAGGCCCTTAAGTGGGTCGAGGACCATGGCGGTCACGGCATCGTGCTCGCCGGCCGCCCCTACCACAACGACCCCGAGATCAACCACGCCCTGCCCGAGCTTATCTCGAGCTTTGGCTTTGCGGTCTTTACCGAGGATTCGCTTGCGCACCTGGTGAAGCCCGAGCGCCCCATCCGCGTCGTCGACCAGTGGATGTACCACAGCCGCCTGTACGCCGTCGCCCGTTTTGTGACGATGCGCAACGACCTGGACCTGATCCAGCTCAACTCTTTCGGCTGCGGCCTGGACGCCCTGACTACCGATCAGGTGCAGGAGATTCTGGAGGCCAGCGGCAAGATCTATACCGTGCTCAAGATCGACGAGGTGTCCAATCTGGGCGCCGCGCGTATCCGCACCCGCTCGCTCATGGCCGCGCTTAAGGACCAGGAGGCCGAGCGCTTGGCCGAGGCCGCGGCCGCGGGCGAGACCTACGAGCAGGGCGATGCCGCGCCGGTGGCTCCCTCCACGGATGCCCCCGCATTCGCGAGCCGCAAGTACACGTTCGAGGCTCAGCGCGAGAGCGCATCGACCGCGTGGCCCAAGGTGCCCTTTACCGAGCAGATGCGCGAGGAGGGCTACACCATCCTGTGCCCGCAGATGGCGCCGATCCACTTTGACCTGGTCAAAGAGGTGTTCCGCGGCGCCGGCTACAACTTGGAGCTGCTGCCCTCGACCGATCACGACGCCGTCGAGGCCGGCCTGCGCTATGTGAACAACGACATTTGCTATCCGTCCATTTTGGTGACCGGCCAGATTATGGAGGCCATCGAGAGCGGCCGGTACGACCTGTCCAAGACGGCCGTGGTTATCAGCCAGACCGGCGGCGGCTGCCGTGCCACCAACTACATCGCACTCATCCGCAAGGCCCTGCGCGAGAGCGGCCACCCCGAGATTCCGGTGATCTCGCTTTCGGCGGTGGCGCTCGGTGAGGACAACCCCGGCTTTAAGATTACGCCGGCGCTGCTTAAGCAGGCAGTCTACGCGGTGCTCTTTGGCGACGTGATGATGCAGATGCTTTATCGCTGTCGTCCATACGAGGCTACGCCCGGTGCCGCCAACGCACTCTACGAGGAGTACATGGCGCGCGCCCGCAAGCTGGCGCCCAAGTTCAACCGCCACAACTACACCAAGCTGTGCCGCGAGGCCATCCGCGCGTTCGACACCATGCCGCTCGTGGGCGAGGGCACCAAGCCGCGCGTGGGCGTGGTCGGCGAGATCTTGGTCAAGTTCCACCCCACAGCCAACAACCACGTGGTCGACGTTATCGAGCGCGAGGGCTGCGAGGCCGTGGTGCCGGGCCTGCTGGACTTCTTCCTGTACTCCATGAGCAACGCCGAGCTGCAGAAGGATGAGCTCGGAAGCTCTGCAACCACGCGCGCTGGTATGCAGGCGCTCATCAAGCTCGTGGACTGGATGCGTACGCCGGTGGAGGAGCTGCTCCAAAAGTCCCGCCGCTTTGAGGCGCCCGAGCGCATCGGCACCATGGCGGACAAGGCCCGTACGGTGCTTTCGGTGTGCAACAACATGGGCGAAGGCTGGCTGCTCACGGCCGAGATGCTCGACCTGATTGACCATGGCGCGCCCAACATCATCTGCACGCAGCCCTTTGCGTGCCTGCCTAACCACGTGGTGGGCAAGGCCGTGATCAAGGAGCTGCGCCGTCAGCACCCCGAGAGCAACATTGTCGCGGTGGACTACGACCCCGGCGCGTCCGAGGTCAACCAGCTCAACCGCATTAAGCTCATGATCAGCGTGGCCAAGGAAAACATGCGCGCCGGTAAGGGCTTTAAGCTCGAGAAGGTGGCGCCGCTCGCGATGGACGAGGTCACCGGCCAGATGCGTGCCCATGATGGCTGCGTGAGCTGTGGCTCGGTCAGCGAGGAGGCCGTTGCATCGGTCGCCAAGCGTCTGGGACGCGGCATTAAGAAGTAGTTGGCCTGCTATGTGCTAGATATGAGACAAACGGGTGGTAGCCGTGCCGGCTACCACCCGTTTTTTCTGGACATAAGTTACGTAAACAGCCCAACTATCACCTCTTCCGAAAACGACGTCTCAGTGGCACTAAAATCGCCCTCGGAACCCTGAGATAATGAACATATGTAGCCGTTCGCCGCAAATTACCGTCCGTTTATGGAACCCACCTCTAGCGCGCGTCATCCTTACGGTTGAATAAATACACATCCATGGAATTACGTAAGAGAGGACTGTTCCTATGAGCTACAAGACCGTTTGTGTTGCCGGTGGCGGCGTGTTGGGAAGCCAGATTGCCTTTCAGGCTGCCTACTGCGGCTTCGATGTGACGATCTGGCTGCGCAGCGAGGGCAGCATCGGCCGCACTCAGCCCAAGATCGATCATGTGCGCGAGGAGTACATCGCGGCTATCGAGGGCATGGCGGACGGCACGGGCGAGTGGTGTGCCGGTATCGCCGATAGCGACCAGCCCTTCGACAAGGAGGCGGCGCTCGCCGCCGTCGAGCGTGCCTACTCCACACTCAAGCTAGAGCTCGATCTTGCCAAGGCAGTGGCCGACGCCGATCTGGTTATCGAGTCGATGGCCGAGGACACCCAGGCAAAGATCGACTTCTACAAGAAGCTCGCCCCGGTTCTCCCGCAAAAGACCGTTGTCGTGACGAACTCCTCCACGCTGCTGCCGAGCACCTTTGCCAAGTACACCGGCCGCCCCGAGAAGTACCTGTCGCTGCACTTTGCCAACTCCATCTGGAAGAACAACATGACCGAGGTCATGGCTCAGGACCAGACCGACAAGCGCTATTTCGATGAGCTCGTCGACTTTGCCAGCGACATCCGTATGCTTGCCCTGCCCGTCAACAAGGAAAAGAACGGCTATCTGCTCAATTCCATGCTGGTGCCGTGGCTGCTTTCGGGCCTTGATCTGTACGTCTCGGGCGTCAGCGACCCCAAGAGCATCGACCTCGCATGGACGCGCGGCACTGGCGCGCCCAAGGGCCCGTTCCGCGTGTTCGACACCGTGGGCATCCAGACGGCCTATAACATCGTCATGCAGTATCAGAAGGTGCCGGGCTTGGTGAGCCCGCTGCTCAAAAAGATGATGATGCCCTACAACTTTAAGGCCATGGCATCCGTCCTCAAGCAGATGCTCGACGAAGGCAAGCTGGGCGAAAGCTCGGGCGAGGGCTTCTTCAAGTACTAAAAAGATTCCTCGGCAACATTGAGAAACGTATCATTTGCAGTGTCAGTGCGCCGCAGCGCCGCTCGGCAACGGGACAATCCGCTTTATGCGCCAACGCGAACTTGTCGACTTTGCCGTGGACTGGATCGAGCACCATCGCGGCCGCCCCGATTGATCACTTGGGAGCGGAAGGATTGCGGATTCCCTTCGTGCCCCGCGTTTCCGTATCGCTACAAGCTTAAACTTGCATTAAGGGGCGTTTGTTAAACTGTGAGTCATAATTAGACAGGGCTGGGCAAACGCCGTGGTATATGAGGGAACAACAATGGTATTCATAGACGGTAACGATATGGAATTGAGTGACAAGGACAGCAGACTGTTTTCGCGTCGAGAGGCTCTTGCGGGTGCGGCGGGCGCGCTGGCGCTTGCCGGGACAGGGCTCATGGGCTGCTCGGTCGGCGGGGCCGGCACGGGCGCCGCATCTACTGCGAGCAACGAGCTCACTGACGAGCAAAAGAAACTCCACAAGCAGATTGTCGCGACCTACGACGTCGAGAAGCAGGCGGCCATCAAGGAGCGGCTCGATGCCGAGTACGCTGACGGCGGCTACAACGAGACCACTCCGTTTATCGCGCAGGATCCCTTTGGCACCGATACCCTGAGCTGCTACGTTCGCTTTGCGACAACGGATTCCGTAACCGTCTCCTACAAGGTCGCCGGTCGCAAAAAGACTGGTGACGCGCCCAAGGTCGCCGCGTTTTCCCATACGCCCCACGGCGGCGACGCGCCGGCCACGGAACACGAGTTCAAGGTCATCGGCCTCATTCCCAACCACAAAAACACGGTAACCATCACTTGCACGGCACAAGATGGTATCAGCCGCACCTCGACGTTCACGGTCAAGACGCCGGCTCTCAAAGGCGAGGAAGAAGAGCAGCTCGCCGTCACGTCGGGGGAGTCCAATACGCCGCTTGCCGATGGTCTCTTTACCATCTTGGGCAACGACTCGTCCAAGCTCGACTTTATGTACCTCTACGACAACGACGGCCAGATTCGCGGCGAGGTGCCGATTGTCGGCTACCGCAGCCACCGCCTGCTGTTCCCGGGCGACGGCAGCATGATCATGAGCGTCTCGACTACCAAGATGGCCCAGATCAACGCCATCGGCCAGGTGGTAAACGTCTGGAGCACGGGCGACTACGAGCTACACCACGACTACGCTTTCGATGACGATGGCAACCTGCTGGTGCTGGCGAGTCACGCCGGCTCCGAAGCCGATTTGGACGTCGATCGCGCGGCTGCCAAAAAAGATAAGGACGATCGCGTTAATGTAGAGGACCTCATCATTAAGGTCGACATAACAACAGGTGACGTTTCTCTCGTCGTGGACCTGGGCGATATATTCCCCGACCTCAAGGCAAGTGCCAAGGTTGCCTCGGACGGCGACCTGGATTGGATTCACATCAACACGATCCAGTGGCTCGGCGGCGGCACCGTTTTGCTCAGCTCGCGCGAGACCTCAACGGTCATCAAGCTCACGGATATCTACGGTACGCCTACGGTCGATTGGCTTATGGGCTCGCCAGAGTTTTGGGCCGGCTCGGGCTTTGAGGACAAGTTGCTGCAGGCTCAAGGCGATTTTTCGCTCAACGCAGGCCAGCATAGTGTGACCTATCTGCCAAACGACGAGACGACCGCGACTGGCCGCTACCAGGTGCTGCTATACGACAACAACTTTGGTGTTGCCGAGAGCTATCCCAAGTTCGACTGGGGCCAGCTGGGCGCTGCGGTAGTGACCGACTACAGCAAAGGAACGCATTCGTTTGGGCGCATTTTTACGGTGGACGAGACCGCGCGCACCTACGAGCTTGTGGACCAGATCGCAGTGCCGTTCTCAGGTTACGTAAGTAGTGCGCAGCGCGTCGGCGATTCGAATAGCATGCTCGTGGCATCGGGCATAGCCAAGACCTTTGCCGAGTACGATCGTTATGGACTGCCCATTGCCACGTACGAGATGGAAGCCGAGAAGTACATCTACCGCGTGTACAAGTACGAGCTGTAGCGCTGCGCTTGGCTGTGCCTGTGCCCCGCGGCTGCGCGCGCTCATACCGGGCCTACCTCACGTTCCGCATCACTTCACGTCAAACTCCACGCGATCGAGTTCGGGTACGTTGAGGTCGATGAGCTTGCGGGCAACACGGCGGTCGTGCGCCCCGAGCGTCTCGCTTGTCGTTACGCGAGCGACAGTCTGGCGATCGACAACGCCCTCCTTGTCGCCTTCGGCGGCCGAGGTCTCGACGGCGACGGTGTAATCCTTAAAGCCCGGCAGCACCGCCGCAAGTTCGCGCGTGGTTTCAGTGACGCCGTAGCCGTCTTGCACGCCGGCCTGCGCCGAGCCAATAGACCCCGCCGTCATAATAATGCAGGGGATGGCAAAGATCACCGTGCCCACGATGATGCGGCGGCGCACCTTGCGCGATAGCTCGTTGACCTCGGCGTTTTCTTCAGCAGTCACAATACCGTCGCCGTTCAGGTCGCGCTTGAGCGGCACGCGCAAAAGAAGCAGCACGGCTTCGGCAGCCAGTGCGATAAAGACCACGTTGATGCCAAACTCATAAAGCGCCGAGAGAAAAAGCGACCCGCTTGCAATGGCGATGCCATAGCCCGCCGCGCACAGGGGAGGCATGAGCGCGGTCGCCACGGCCACGCCGGCGATAAGCGTGGCAGGTTCCTGGTCACGCGAGTTGCCCAGCCCGCCCGCAAAGCCGCCCGCGAGCGCGACGGCAAGGTCCCACACAGTGGGCGTCGAGTTGTCGATGATGGCGGCCGTGGTGGTGCCAAGGGGCGAGAGCTTAAAATACAGCGTAGACGTGATCAGACAAAAGGCCATCTGTAGCGCGAGGCCGGCGACGGCCTCGACGGCAATCTCGCGGTCGAGCGTGGCGATGCCATATGCCATGGCAAGGACCGACCCCATGAGTGGGCAGATGAGCATGGCGCCCACGATGGCAATGTCCGAGTCGATATCGAGGCCGATGCTCGCGATGAGCATGGCGATGATGAGGATGCATAAGTGCGAGCCGGTCAGCCGCGCCCCGTTTACAAAGCGCTTGCGAATCACGTGATAGGGTGCGCGACCCTCGCGAATGTTGAATGCGCGCTTTAGGAAGCGGCCGGTGTTCTCCAGGGCCTCACTATGGGCAGGTCGAATGCCGTGGCGCCGGTGATGGCGTTTGCGTAGTCGCTTGATCTGTTGTTTGTCGAGTTCCATGTCCACCTCGTATTGTCGCAGGAACGCGGGTGTGCTCGCAGCATGTACTCTACACCGTGGCGGGCGGGGTGGTCATCTTGACGTGAAACTTAGACGAGCAGGTAAGGGGGACGTCAAATGCGGTTGCGGCCGAGTGTTTCGACAGATACAGAGCGCGGGGCCGGATGGTCTCCGACCCTGCGCTCTGTACGGGTACGTCGTTGTTGGGTTTAGCCCAGCAGACTCAGGCCGACGGAGACAAACGCCAGGATAACGCCAACGACAGACTCGCCTCCCAACAGGCCGCTGGCGACGACCAGGCCCTGCTCCTGGAAGGCAGCATCCTTGGAAGCCTTCTCTTTGCCCGAAAGACCGGCAACGGCGTCGCGGTGGGCTGCCCACTTGTCGTAGGCGAGCTTGACGCAGGAGCCCAAGAAGGCCGTGAGCGACATGTAGAACGGCAGGTACACGCCCAGACCGATCATCATGGCCGGAATGCCGAGCCAATACATGACGATGCCGGCGATAAAACCGCCTGCGAACCACGGCACGCTCGGGATGCCCGAGACCATGGTGGCGACTACGCTTGCCTGCGCGGCCACAAAGCTCTTGTCGGGACCAAAGGCGTCCGGACCATAGGCGGTGACGAGCGCGACCATGACGGCGGCAGCGACCAGTGCGCCCACGATGCCGCCGATGGCCTGGCCGATCCACTGTGCGCGCGGGTTGGTGCCCAGCACGGCGCCGGCCTTAAAGTCGTTCATGACGTCGCCCGCAAGGCCGCACGCCACGGCCACGATGCCGGCGATAAAGAACAGCTTGACCTGCGCAAGCTGCGCGAAGGCCGCTACGATGAGCATGACGATGAGGCCAAAGATCTCCATGGGGTCGATACCCGTCTGACCGCAGCTCTGCGCACTCATGATGGTGGTGACAAAGGTGAACAGCGTGACGATGACGGCTGGGACGGGGCCAAGGTCGAGCGCGATGGCGATGATCACGGCGATGGCGGCGGCGCCCAGGCCGATGATGCCGGCGTCGAGCTTAAGCGAGCCCGAGATGAGCGACTGCTCGTCGGTGTCGGTGGAGCTGTCGGCGGCAAGACCGCGAACGATACCGGCGACCTGCGGCAGGATGTCTTTAAGGACGACGGCGACGCCAAAGCCCATCATAAGGCCCATACCTAAGGACTTGACGATACCCTGTGCGGTCACAATATCGAACAGGCCGGCAGCGGTGCCGCCGACGATAATGCCAAAGTTGCCCAGCAGCGCGCCGGCAAACCAGAAGGCGACGGGGGCAAAGCCCACCAAAAAGCCGATGGACAGCAACATGGGCGAGTTGTAGATGGCAAAGGTCACGCCGGGGATATTGAGCGTGCACAGCATGCTGGGCACCACGCCCAGGGCGTCGCGCAGCACGCTATAGATGCCTGCGATGGCCATGGAGCCAAAGAGCTGCTTGCCGGTCTTGCCGCCAGCCTCGGTAGCACGCAGGGTCTGGGCTGCGGCGTTGCCGGTGGGAAACTCCAGCGCGGCGTCCACGATAAAGTGACGGTGGATGAGCGCCGTTGCCAGAAGGCCCAAGATGGTGCCGGCGAGCGCCACGATAAACATGTCGAGCCAGCTGATCTGGTCGGCATAGCCCAGCATCCAGGCGCCCGGGATGGTAAACGCCAGGCCGCCGGCGACCATGGCACCCGCGGACATGATGGTGTGGGTAACGTTGGCCTCGTTGAGGCTGGCATTGCCCATGAGCTTAAGGAAGAACAACGAGATGACGGCAGCGAAAATGATCGGCCAGGGGAGGGCGCCCATCTTGAGGGCCGTGTAGGCCGAGCTTGCCGTGATAATCACGCAGCCAAGGACGCCGATGACGACGCCGCGCAGCGTGAGTTGACCGCGCATAGAGGTGCGGTTCGAGGGATTGCCCATATAGAACTCCTTTGCGTATATCCGCTTCCCCCGCAAGCGCCGCTACGGATACGGCGCGGGAAGTCGGGTTACCAAGGGCCGCCGCGTGAGCTCGCGCACGACCGCGCATCAGTATAGCGGCATCGCCCGTCCCATGCCCTGCCAAAACCAGCTAATTTGGGACGGGGCTTTTTTAGCTACCTCGAGCGAAGTCGAAGGATGATTATTCTGGGACGGGGATATACTGCTGGGCAGACGAAAGGAGCGCCGACGATGCTTAATGGGTGCGCATATATATTGACGGTCGACGTGGGCAACACGTTCATTCGCTTTGGTCTGTTTGCCGAGGATTCGGCCGCGGCGCAGGAATGCCCGCTTGCGACGTGCGAGATCACGACGCCGCCGAGCATTACGGCCGATGAGGCGCGCATGAGGCTCGCGCGGGTCATGGGCGCACTGGCAGCCGATGCGGGCATGCCTGGTGTGCTCGTTCCCGCGGCAGCAGTGCTGAGCTGCGTGGTGCCGGCGCTCGAACGCCCGTGGAAGGCGGCACTTTCCCGTACCTGCACGGGGCGTGTGCTCACCGTGGGGCCGGGACTTAAGACCGGCATGCCCGTGCACTACGACGACCCGGCCGAGATCGGTCCCGATCGCATCGCCGACGCCGTGGCGGCCCGTGCCGTCTACGGCTCTCCGTGCATCGTGATCGACCTGGGCACTACGACCAATATCGAGGTCATCGATGCGCGCGGAACCTTTGTCGGCGGTGTTATCGCGCCGGGGCTGGCGCTCGGCGCTCGCTCGCTCTCGGCCGCTGCGGCGCGCCTGCCGCAAGTCGAGCCCTCGGCACCCACGCATGTGATCGGTCGCAACACGCGCGAGGCCATGCGCTCGGGCGTGGTCTTGGGCGAGGTGGCCCGTATCGACGGCATGCTCGACATGGTGCTTGCCGAGATGCGCTCGACCAAGGCGGCAGGCGAGGGCAGCGTGCCCATTGTCATCACCGGCGACGATGCCGAGGCGCTCGCGGCGTTGGTCGGCCACAGCCTGACGGTAGACGACGCGCTGACGCTGCGGGGTCTCGCCGAGCTGTACCGCATCAACCAAAAGCCTCGCCGCGCATAAAGCCAAGAACGTCGGCGGGGGGGAGGAAACAATCCCACCTTTCACCTGCTACAATGGGCCAAACTATTTCGATTTCGGAGGTGTCTGCCATGTCGGACGATCTTCATCAAACCGCGTCGGGCAAGCGCCGCGACGTTATTAGCTGGGACGAGTTCTTTATGAGCGTGGCCATCGCCGCGCAGCGCCGCAGCAAGGATCCCAATACGCAGGTGGGCGCGTGCATCGCCAGCACCAACCACCGCATTCTTTCGGTGGGCTACAACGGTACGCCCTCGGCGCTCAATGACGACTTTTTCCCGTGGGGTACGAGCGATGACCCGCTGCAGGACAAACATAACTACGTAGTTCATGCCGAGGCCAACGCCGTGCTCAACTACCGCGGCTCGCTCAAGGACCTTGAGGGTTCCACGGTCTACGTCACGCTGTTCCCGTGCCACGACTGTGCCAAAATCCTGGCGCAGGTAGGTGTGGGCGAGGTTGTCTATCTGGACAATAAGTACGCCGACACCGACGACGGCCGCATCAGTCGCCGCATTCTCGACTCCTGTGGCATTAGCTTCCGCCAGGTTATCGTCGATGTCCACATTGGTACCGGGGAACAAACGCAGCAGTAGCGGCAGCGTGTACGAGCGCCGGGCGTTGGCAAAAGCGGCTAATTAAGCCCCGTCCCAAATTAACTGTCAAATTAACTGCTCGTGAAAGTCGTGTCCGCGCGCATGGACGGCTCGTGAGCGGGTACATGGCTGTAGTAACATAGCTCTGTCCGCGGGCGCGCCCGCGTTATTGTGAGAAAGGAGCCCCTGTGGCTGTTAACGAAGAGCTGCTTAAGAAGGTTCTTGAAGAGATTCGCCCCAACCTGCAGGCCGACGGCGGCGACATGGAGTATATGGGCGTTGATGACGAGGGCGTCGTCAAGCTGGAGCTTCAGGGCGCTTGCGCCGGTTGCCCCATGAGCGCTCTGACGCTTTCCATGGGCGTCGAGCGTATCCTCAAGGAGCACGTGCCCGGCGTTACGCGTGTCGAGCAGGTCAATGCCTCCGGCGAGGTCGAGGATCTGTACGACGAGTATGCGCCGTTCTGAGAAGCGAAAGCTGCGGGCGATGTGCTCCGCATAGACGTCATGCCCAAATGTGCGGCTGCGAGCGAAAGGCCCGCGGCCGCATTTGTATGTAGGGAGCAGGGGGACCGATATGCTCAACGACCTCTACCATATGCTTGATCCTGTTGCCATTTCGGCGGGGCCCATCACCATCTACTGGTACGGCTTGGCCTATGTGGTCGGAGCTCTGCTCACGGCGGTCGTCATGTACCGCACGCAGCGTCGTTGGGGTTTTGACATTACGGTCGACGACCTGATGAGTGTCGTGGTTGGCGTGGTTTTTGGCCTCATCATTGGCGCCCGTCTGTTCTACGTCATCTTTTACGGTGACGGCTACTACTGGGCGCATCCGCTCGAGATCTTTGCCACCAACGAAGGCGGCATGAGTTTCCATGGCGGCCTGGTGGGCGGCATCATCGGCGGCGTGCTCGTGTGCCGTATGTACAAGCTCGACGCCTGGACCATCGCCGACCTTGCCGTTATCGGTGCTCCGCTGGCCCTGTGCCTGGGGCGCTGCGCCAACTTTGTCAACGGCGAGCTGTGGGGCAAGCCGACCGATTTGCCCTGGGGCGTGATCTTTGGCGGCACCGCGGGCGATATGCCGCGCCATCCATCCCAGCTCTACGAGGCATTTCTCGAGGGCATTGTGCTCTTCTGCATTCTGCAGGTGCTCAGCCGCAAAAAACCGCTGCTGCCCCAGGGTACGTTTATGGGTGTGTTTGTGATGGGGTACGGCATCGTCCGCTTTCTCGTTGAGTTCGTGCGCGTGCCCGATGCCCAGCTGGGCTATCTGCTGGGCGGCGTCATCACCATGGGTCAGCTGCTGAGTCTGCCACTCGTGATTGCGGGCCTGGCGCTCATCATTTTTGCCCTCCGCCGCAACCGTCCCCAGCGCATCTATCTCGACGCCTAACCACCACATACACCACAAAGGGGACAGGCACCTTTGTGGTGGTTTTGCCAGGCAACGATGACAGAACCGTAACGTTTCCCCAGATAAAACCTGCCAAAATAAACCTGTCCCTTTTTGGCAGGTTTCTAGAAAGGCTTTTCGGACTGTGAAGGATTCCGATCTCTCCACAACGGCTGCGCGCGACGCCGCCCGCATCGTTTGGTTTAAGCGCTATCCCGCCAAGCAGACGTTCGTCGCATTTTTGCTCGCCCTGCTGGCGACCACGGCGTTTTCCATCGATCCCGCCCCGGTGTCGAGCAACGCGGTCCTGGCGATCGATCCAAAGGCCTCGGGCATGCTTTACGTGTGCTACGAGGTACTCCTCTCATTTGCCGGCCATACCGACGCTGTGATGCTGCTCGCGCTGGCCTGCCTACTTACGCTGCCGTTTCGCTATGTGTTCTTTGGCCGCGGTGACGCTTGGCGTCCTTCGGTCGTGCTGCCATCGCTATTCTTTGCCGTCTGCATGGTGTTCGGCCGCAGTTACGACCTCACCGATTCGGCCGAGATTGTGCTGGGCGACAAGGCGCGCGTTATCTGCGCCTGGATTGGCGGCGCGGGCTGGATGCTTCTGGCGATTGTGTCCTTCTATCTGGCTTTTGAGTTTTTGGATTGGTTGAGTTCTCGCCGCATTCCGTTTTCGGAGGCGCATTTTGGCCGCGTGTGGCGTGTTACCCACGCCGTGCTCTCGGTCCATCCTTTTGTTGGGCCGTTTCTTGTACTCATGATTGTCTGGGCGCCCACGCTTATCGCCTCGCTGCCCGGCCTCTTTATGGGAGATACGGGCGCGCAGATCCGCCAATGGTTCAACTACCCCAACGGCACGAGCGACTACCTGCGCCTGCTTAACCCCAACGTGCTACTCAACGGCCATCATCCGGTGGTGCACACGGCCATCATCGGCTCGTGTGTGCAACTGGGGCTTTCGCTATTCAATAGCGCCAATGCGGGTCTAGCCATCTACACCTGCGCCCAATTTGTCATCACGGCCGCCTGCGTGGCCTATTCCATATCGTCGCTGCGCAAGCTGGGCGTGAGCCTGCCGGTCCGCGGCGTCATCTTGCTGTTCTTTGCGTTTATGCCGATGTTCTCCAACTACGCGGCGCTGCTGACCAAAGACGTACTGTTTGCCGATGCGTTTCTGGTACTGCTCGTTCAGACCGTCAAGCTCGTGGCATGTGGCCTGCCCCGTCGCGATGTCAATGCCGAGCGCGCGGGCGAGCGCACGCCTGTGCTCTTTGCGCGACACGACTGGCTGTTGCTCGTGCTGGGCGCCATGGGTTCCACGTTTTTGCGCAATGGCGGCCTGGTCTTTCCGTTGGCGGCCTGCGTGATTGCGGCGGCGTTTTGCGCCTGGGACGCGCATGTGGCCCGTCGCGTGGTCAAACAGTCTGGCGTCGCACCCTCATGCGCCACGCCGCGCTTCCGCTGGGCCGGCGTTCTCGCGGTGCTCGTGCTCTGCCTTGCCTCCAACATGTACTTTACCAAGGTCTTTATGCCCGCGCACGATATCACGCCGGGCTCCAAGCGCGAGATCCTCTCGATTCCGTTTCAACAGACGGCGCGCTTCGTCCAAAAGCACGACGGCCTTAATTCGGGCGTTAACCCCAAGGTCAAAGACGACGGCACGATTGAGGAAGCTCCCTGCGACGGTCTGGTGACCGATAAGGAACGCGCTGCGATCGATCGGGTGCTCAAGTACGAGAATCTGGGCCGCCGTTACAACCCCGACAAGTCGGATGCCGTAAAAAACTGTTTTAACGAGTACGCCTCGCAGGAGGACATCAAGGCCTATTTTGAGGTGTGGGCCCAGATGTTCAAAAAGGATCCCGAGTGCTATATCTCGGCGCTCATCAATAACTACTACGGCTACTTTTATCCGAGCGCCCGCGATGCGTGGGTCTACAGCACGGCGCGCAGTGCCGAGATCATGGCGAAGCCCGATAACCTCAAGTACTTCGACTTCTATCCGGCCGATAGCAAGGTTGTGCGCTGGTGCGACCACCTGATCAACCTGTATCGCGTGGCAGTACAACGCATCCCGTTTATCTCGCTCACCATGAGCTCGGCCACCTATGTGTGGATCATGATCGCTGTGGTGGTCTATCTGCTACGTCGTCATTCGTGGCGCGGGCTGGCCATTTGGGTGCCGCTGCTGGGCGTGCTCGCCGTGTGCCTGATCGGTCCCTGCAACGGCTCGACCTACATGCGCTACCTGTATCCAGTCATCGCCTGCATGCCCTTCGCCATCGGCGCCACCATCACCCGCAGCGACCTTCTCTGGTTCTAACTTGGTGCAAAGGGGACAGGTTACTTTGCACCAAGGGGCTGCATCATCACGACGCCTTCATTTTGGGGTTTATCTCGCAGGCCAGTAGGTATATCATAACGACGTTTGTTTATATTGCCCGAGCATCTGCGCTGGGCTTTAGGTCGAAACCGATAGGAGACACGTATGTCCGGACACTCTAAGTGGGCCACAACCAAGCATCGTAAGGGCGCGCAGGACGCCAAGCGTTCCGCCCTCTTCTCCAAGCTGAGCCGCAACATCACCGTTGCTGCCCGTCTCGGCGGCGACCCGCTGCCCGAGAACAACGCCAGCCTCGCCGCTGCCGTTGCCAAGGCCAAGGCTCAGTCCATGCCCAAGGACAAGATCAAGTCCGCTATCGACAAGGCCTTCGGTTCGGGTGCCGATGCCGCCGTCTACGAGAACATCGTGTACGAGGGCTATGGTCCCGCCGGCGTTGCCGTCTACGTCGACTGCCTGACCGATAACCGCAACCGTACCGCCGCCGATGTCCGTTCCGCCTTCTCCCACGCTGGCGGCAACCTGGGCACCTCTGGCTCCGTCGCCTTCCAGTTTGAGCGCAAGGGCCAGATCGTCGTCGCCAAGGAGATCCTGGACGAGAACGCCAAGAAGGAGACCATGATCGCCAACGGTGCTGCCGGTGACGAGGAAGAGTTCATGATGGCTATCGCCGAGGCCGGTGGCGACGACTACGAGGACGCCGGCGAGGAGTGGATCGTTTGGACCGCCGCCAACGACGTCATGGCTGTTTCCAAGGCGCTCGAGGAGCAGGGCATCCAGGTCAAGGGCTCCGAGACCACTATGGTTCCGACCACCCCGACCGAGGTCTCCGGTGCCGACGCCAAGAAGGTCCAGCGCCTCATCGACCGTCTCGAGGAGCTCGACGACGTTCAGGATGTTTACAGCACCATGGACATGACCGACGAGGTCATCGCTGCCCTCGAGGAGGAGTAGCGCCTGCACGGGTTAAGCCGTGCATATCTGGGCATAATGAAGCGAGCATACAAGCCTCGTGGAATAGATGAGCCGGATCCGCGTGCGTATGGCACCGGACCCGGCTCTTTTATAATGATGCGAATCGTTTTGCATTCTGCGGACCGAAACCTGAAGGGAGCGCGCGTGCGCGTACTCAAACGAGCCCTAGCAATCGTGTACCTTGCCGCCGCCATCGTGGCGCTGGGCACGCTTGTCTGCCAGTTCTGGGGACCGTATACGTATCGCTTTATGCTGCTGTTGCGTGACACCATGCCTCGCGTCGTCGTTACGGTGTGCGCCGCCATCGTGGCACTTGGCGTGCTCATCGGGTTTTTCCGCCTGATGTTCGCGCGTCGCGAGCCGTCCTGCGTGCATCCGGCGGGGGAGCGCAACATCGAGGTCACCCTCGCAGCGCTTTCCTCGTGCGCTCGCGCTGCGGCAGAGCGCGACGACCGTGTGATGGTCGAGCATGTCGAGGCGCGCGTGCAGGGTTCCGACGAATCGCTCGTCCGTTTTAAGGTCGACGCCATCGCGCTCGATGACCGGGACGTGGCCTCCCTTGCAACCGCGATGCAGCAACGTATCGAGGAGGCCTGCGACACCATGCTCGGCACGCCGGGCACGACCGCGCGCGTCCGTTTTTTGCCGTCCAAGACTACCGTCCAGACCGTGGAGGTTTCCGGTGAGTGATACCAACCAAGACAAGACCGTCCGCACCCCGCGCCTGACGATCGACCAGAACGCTGCGCCGGCGAGCGAGTCCGCCGACACCACCCCCGAGGCCGGCGAGCAGCACGACAGCGCCGCCAACGACTTTGACGAGGCCATGGGTCTCATCAAGGGTACGGGGGCGGCCATCTGGAGCTATGCCGTCCGTCATCCCAACACCACGCTCGGGGCCGTCGCTGGTTTTGTGCTCGCCGTGCTGGTGCTCACGCTCGGCCTGTGGGACACACTCGTCATCGCATTCTTTGTGCTGATCGGCGCCGTGATTGGCCAGATCCGTGACGGCGAGAACGGGATCGTCAACTTCTTCGGCCGTCTGTTTAGCGGCCGCTAGTATGTATTCGACCGCCGCGTGTGCGGTGGGCATAAGGAGGAACCATGGCTTTTAACACGAAGGTCGATGTGGCCGATACCGAGCTCGAGGCAGACGAGACCGTCGCCGCCGAGGCTGAGGACGTAACGCTCGAGGACGGGGCGCTCGTCGAGGCCGAGCCCGCCGACGATGCGGACGAGGATGATGAGGAAGCGGACGAGTCCGAGGATTCGCTGACCTATTCCAACGGTGTGATCGAGAAGATCGTCGCCATGGCCACCCGCGAGGTGCCGCACGTCCTGGGCATGAAGGGCAA
The DNA here is from genome assembly GCF_052121815.1 of Collinsella sp. LCP19S3_B6. Taxonomy (NCBI): domain Bacteria; kingdom Bacillati; phylum Actinomycetota; class Coriobacteriia; order Coriobacteriales; family Coriobacteriaceae; genus Collinsella; species Collinsella sp. LCP19S3_B6. The sequence continues at coordinate 19,572 of NZ_JBQKDN010000009.1, read as the reverse complement.
CCTTATGCACTTTGTGCAGGAGCAGTTTGGTGCCGAGAACCTGACCAAGGGCGTGACGGTCGAGGTCACCGATGACAACCGCGTGGTCGTCAACATTTCCGTCATTATCGAGTACGGCGCCTACGCACCCGCGATTTTCGACGACGTTAAGGCGCGCGTGACCGAGCGTCTGGCCGCGATGACCGGCCTTGAGGTGGCAGGCGTCAACCTGCGCATCGAGGATGTCATCACCCCCGAGGAGTACGAGCACCGCACCAGCCAGCACGAGTAACCTACCAAATAGGGACAGGTTTGTTTCGATAGGTTTTACCTGCGAAAACGCTAAACGGTCGACCGCGCAAGCAAAAGTGCGGTCGACCGTTTTCTATATGCCCTCGATGTAGTCATACCGCTCGTCTAACTTAGGGTTGCAATCTTCGCGTTCCGCGTTACCCTAATGGGCGCATTGTTTCCAAATCGTTAACGAGGGGTTGCCGTAATGGCCGACGAGCACGAAACAGAAAGCAAGGCATGGGCGATTGAGGCCGCCGCGGCAGAGGCGGCGTCGCGTGCCGCCGAGGAGGTGCATCGTCCCCCCGTGGTGCCGATGGAGCGCGTTGTCGGTCGCGAGGATATCGAGCGCGGCGAGCGCGCCGGCCGCAAGCGCAGCCAGGAGCCGGGCTTCCCGCGCTTTTTCGCCGAGCTCAATCTGGGCCTGATCCTCACGGCGTTCGCCATCGTTGCGTTTAAAACCCCTAATCATTTTGCTTTTGGCGGAACCTCGGGCGTGTCGGTCATTCTTTCCACGCTGTTCCCGACTCTGCCCGTCGGCGTCTTTATGTGGATCATCAATGCGGTTCTCGTCGTCTTGGGCTTTATCTTTTTGGAGCGCAAGGCAATCCTTTGGAGCGTTTTTGCCTCGTTTGCGCTTTCGGCCTACGTCTCGCTGTTTGAGCTCTTCATTCCGACGGATGTTTCGATGACGGGCGATATGTGGCTCGACCTGTGCTTTGCCGTTATCTTGCCGGCGCTGGGCAGTGCCATTGTCTTTGACATTGGCGCCTCAACGGGCGGCACCGATATCCTTGCCATGATCCTCAAGCGTCGCACGACGCTCGAGATCGGACGCGCCTTGCTACTGGTCGATATCGGCATCGTGACCATCGCGGCCTTTTTGTACGGTCCGCGCGTTGGCCTGTACTGCGTGCTCGGCCTGTTTGCCAAGACGCTTGTGGTCGACAAGGCCATCGAGAGCATTCACTTGCGCAAGGTCTGTACGATTATTTGCGCCGAGCCACGCAAAGTCGAGGAGTTTATCGTCAAGCATCTCAACCGCACGGCAACGATCAGCCGCGGCTACGGTGCCTTCTCGGGCAATTGCGTGACGGTGATCATGAGCGTGCTGAGCCGTCGCGAAGCAGTGCAACTGCGCCGCTATACCCGCGATATCGATCCAGATGCGTTTATCACGATCGTTGACAGCTCCGAGATCGTGGGCAAGGGCTTCCGCGGCACGAACTAGCGCGGATATACCCTTCGAACCATTGAATAAAGCCGCCAACGTTTCAAATCGGTCATCTTGGGGTATTTGTCCCCACATTGCGCGATAATGTTGCCAAAGACGTCGTTTGCGATCCAGGTGGTTCACTCTAGATACGAAGGGATGATTTCGATGTTCTGTTCGCAGTGTGGCGCCCCCATGGGCGATAACGACAAGTTCTGCGGCGTGTGCGGTGCCCCTAATACCGAGGTCAAGGCCGCCGGCCCCGCTCCCCAGGGACAGTCTCAGCCCCAGCAGTTTGTTCCGCAACCGCCCGTGGCGAATGCGCCAAAGGGCTGTGTGGCTCAGGCGTTCCAAGACATGACCAAGACTCCGGGCGTGCTGCAGCGCGTGTGCCAGATTGCTTTTTTGCCGGCGCTCATCTGTGTCGTGTCGGTGCTCGTGCTGTTCATTCCCGTTATCGGCGGTATTGCAGCTGCCATCGGCTTTTTGGCCGCCTGCGTGGCGAGTGTGTGCGGTTCGGGCTTTGGCATCGAGTGGGGTCGCGACCTGTCGCTTAAGATCGATGACGGCATGGATCGTCCGTTGATGCGTTCCACATCGTTTGGCCTCGGGGTCTTTTCGAGTGTTATTTCGGTCGTGCTCGAGATTATCGCTGCCATTCCCGTTATTGGCGTAGTGCTTTCGCTGGTGGAGAGCGTGGTAATTGGCGCGGCGGGCTCGTATTCGCATTACGGCTCTTATGCGCTCGAGGCTGCGCTGTTTGGCTCGCTTGGCCTGCTTGTCCTGGCTATGATTGCCACGGCGGTCCTGGGAGTCTTCTTTAAGATGTTCGCCGATATCGCCGTGATGCACTTTGCGGTGACCGGTCGCGTCGAGAGCGCGTTTTCGCTCGACAAGGTCTGGGCGGCCTTTAAGAACAATAAGACCAAGCTGTTCTGTGCCTCATTCCTTCCCGAGTTTTTGACGGGCCTGGTCGCCAACGTTGTCACATGGATCTTGACGGCGGTCTTTGGCGCCATTGCCTCTGTCGGTATGTATAGCTATTACTATCGTCCTACGGGTATTGAGGCAATTGTTGCCGGCGGTGGCATCGCACTCGTACTGTTCCTGGTGCTGATCGCTTTCGTCACCGTATTTCTAACGGTCTTTGGCAAGATGCTCAAGCACCGTGCCGTTGGCTATTGGGTCGCACGTTATGCAAGCGAGTGGGCCGACGAGGATAAGGACGACGTCCTGACGTTTGTATTGCCCTTCGAGAAGAAGTCCGCTCCTTCGGGTTACAGCGCTCCGGATGTCGCGCCTGAGCCCGAGCCTGAGTCTGCCCCGGGATCTGCGCCGGAGTCCGAGCCCACGACGGAGCCCGCGCCAAGCTCCGACGAGGACCCGCAAGACGAGTAGCCCTGTCACCTGCCATTTGGGGACGGGGTAGAAATGGTAGAAATAGTGCTTGACGAATGAGCGGGGGCGGACGTGTCGAAACGTCCGCCCCCGCTTTGACATCGCGATGTGGCTACGGCTGCGAGATGGTCGCGATTCGACTACTCGTTGTGCTTCTCTTCGTGACGAGCGGCGGTGCGAGCTTCGTGGATGCCCTTGATGGCGGCATGGCGGGCGGTGCGGGCGTCGTGCATGGCGTCGCGGGCCTCGGCGGCCGTTGCCTTGGCAGAGCGTAGCTTGGCTGCCAGATCGGGATTGGTCTCGGCAACCGCGGCGATAGCGGGGCCGTCGAGCTCCTCTTGCGTGGGCTCGGCCAAAAAGTCGATGGCATACTGAGCGGCTACCATGGAGCCCTTGGCGAGCACGCTCTCGTCGATCTTATAGAAGCAGGAGTGCTGGGCGTACGTGGCGCCGATCTGGGGATTGCGCGTGCCCACAAAGGCAAGCACACCCGGTACACGGCGCAGGTACTCCGAAAAATCCTCGCCCGAAAGCGTGCCGCGATAATGGCCTTCGCCGGCTGCACCCAGACACTTGACCACGGCCTGACGACAACGCTCACTCGAGGCGACGTCGTTTTCGACCTTGTAGTTGGCGATGGTGTAGTCGGTAAGCTCAGCCTCGGCGCCCAGGGCCGCCGCAGTGTGCTCTACGATGCGACGCATGAGCTCGGGCATTTCCTCGTGCGTCGAATCGCCATAGGTGCGCACCGTGCCGGCGAGGTAGGCGGTACCGGCGATAACGTTGCGCGCGGTGCCGCCGTGCAGCTCGCCGACGGTAATGACGGCCGGCTCGTAGGGGCTGATCTCGCGCGAAACGATGGTCTGCAGGGCGTTGACGATCTCGGCCGCCACCATGACGGCGTCGTGGCCGCGCTGGGGCATGGCGCCGTGGCACGAGGTCCCGCGGACATCAATGCGGAACCAGTCGGTATTGGCCATGCGCGGACCGGGCTCGCAGCTTACGGTGCCGGCGTCGACCTCACTCCAGATGTGTGCGGCGTAGGCGCCATCGACGCCATCGAGCACACCCGTGCCGATCATGAGTTTGGCGCCTTGGCCGTTTTCCTCACTGGGTTGGAAGACGATGCGGACCTCGCCGTGGATGTCGTCGGTCATATGGCGCAGAATCTGCAGCGTGCCGAGCATCATGGCAATGTGGCAGTCATGGCCGCAGGCGTGCATACAGCCCTCGTTGACGCTGGCGAACTCCTCGCCGGTCTGCTCGGTGACGGGTAGGGCGTCGATATCCGCGCGCAGCAGGATGCGGCGGCGCGGCGTGCCGTCCTCGCGGTAGGCGTCGGGTGCGGTGCCGCGAAGGGTCGCCACCAGGCCCGTCTTAAGCGGGCGCTCGTAGGGGATATTCATGGCGTCGAGCTGGTTGGCGATGTCAGAAGTCGTGCGCTCTTCGGCGAGGCTCAGCTCCGGGTGCTTATGGAAGTGCCGGCGCTGCTTGATGATGTAGGGCTCAAACTCGGCGGCGATATCTTGGATGGCTGCGGTGACGTCATCAGCCGCGCGGGCCTCGGTCGCTGCCATAATCTGCTGTGCCTTGGTCTTCGTCATGGTCGATTTGCTCCTTGCTGGTTTATCGCAAAATCGTACAGGCTCTTTCCAGTATGCCACCTGCCACTTGGGGACGGGGCAGAAATGGTAGAAATGGATACCTCCGTAACCTTGACAGGTCCAAATTGCTTGTGCACGCAGCCTTGGATGCGGCTTTCAAGCTTGAAATCTACCATTTCTACCCCGTCCCCAAGTGGCAGGCGGGGCCGTTGGGGTTGGGAAAGGTGCCGTTTACCGCTTGACGTTTTGCAGCTGTGGCGGTGGAGTACACTCGGGGGTGTTGAATTTCCTGCCAGAGATGGGGATGCCCATGCAACATATCGATCGGATTATCCGCTCTAAGAACGTCTTTACCTCGCAAGATGGCATCGATACCGCCCGTGAGCTGGCGATTGCCATCGCAGGCGACCGTATCGTCGCAGTCGGCAAGCCCGATGACGTGATCGCCGCCGCTCCTGCCACCACGCCGGTTATCGACTACGGCGAGCAGTTTGTCTGCCCCGGTTTCCATGACGCTCATCTGCACTTCTTTCATACCTCGGTCGGTTCCTCGCCGTATATGCTCATGGATGGGGGCACGTCCGAGGTGGCGCTGGTGCAGCACGTGCTCGAGTTTTCCCAGGATCTGCCCGACGACGCTTGGGTTGTGACGCAGGGCTGGCGCGACTACCGTTGGGACCCGCCCGAGCATCCTACCAAGGCGTCGCTCGATGCGGTATTTCCCGATCGTCCCTGCGTTATGTACTCGGGCGACGGCCACACGCTGTGGCTCAACAGTCGCGCTCTCGAGGCGCTCGGCGTCACGCGCGATAGCGAGCCGCCAGCGGGCGGCAGCTACGACAAGGACGCAAACGGTGAGCTCACGGGCATTGCTCACGAGGCGGCCGCCATGCAGCTGTTGCCGCGCTGCCTTGAGTGGCTGGGCGAAGATCGCATCGCAAGCGCTTACGCCGATCAAATGAGGCGCATGGCCGAGCAGGGCATCACCTCGATCTGCGACATGTCGCTCATGCCCATGCCGGGCTGCGATTTTATCCGCGACGACGTCTACGACAAACTGCAGACAGCCGGCAAGCTGGGCATTCGTGCCCATCTGTTCCCCACGCTGCTGGATGACCAGTCGCGTCTAGAAGAGCTGCAGGCACGTTACGCGAACAACGCACTGCTTTCGGCGCCGGGCTTTAAGCAGTTCTTTGACGGCGTGTCGAGCGAACATACGGCATATCTCACCGAGCCCTATACCAATCCGCGCTTCCCGGGCGACCAAGGCCGTCTGACGGTTTCCGCCGAGCGCATGCGCAAGCTGGTTCTGGCGGCTGCGGAGCGCGGCCGCGCCGTGCGCATCCACGTTATCGGCGACGGTGCGATTCATGCCGCGCTGGATATCTTCGAGGAAGCCGCCGGTCTGTACGGCCTGCCCCAGCACGGCCACAACACGCTCGAGCACCTGGAGAACCTCCTGCCCGAGGACATCGACCGCCTGCGCAAGCTCAACGTGGTCGCCTCGAGCCAGCCCTGCCATATTACGCTCGACCCGGGTGGACCGGAGCGCGATTTGGGCTTGGAGCGCAGCCGCATCATGTGGCCGTTCGCAACCTATAAGCAGCGCGGCATTCGCCAAGCCTTCGGTACCGACAGCCCCATCACGCCCGTTACCAGCATGGACGTGCTCTACACGGCTATCACACGCCAGGACCCCAAAAGCCACTGGCCCGAGGGCGGCTGGTTGCCGAGCGAGCGCATCGACGCGGCAACGGCTTTGCGCAACTACACCTTGGGCAGCGCCTATGCAGCAGGCGACGAGCAAAACCTCGGCAGCTTGGAGCCCGGCAAGTATGCTGACCTGGTAGTCTTGGACCAAAACCCGCTCACCGTTGACCCCCAAGAGCTGCAAGCCACCAAGGTTCAGGCCACCTACCTAGCCGGTAACCTCATCTACGAGCGCTGATGCTCATGCCGTGTCGTTAAACGCGGCCCGGGCGACTTATTTTGGGATGGCGCTCGAGCCACGTCTGCATATCGGTGGGGACTCGTTATGAGCGTCCCTGCTCTGCCGGATTTGTGCGTGGGGTGGAGGCGCTGCTGCCCCGCGCGTTCAAATTGGACATTTGCAATGCTGCCTCATGGTGTTTTGCATACTTCCCATTACAGATTGCATAAAAAGGTTGGGATGTTCTTTCTGGCCCTGATGTACCCCCGCCTGGGCCGTACAAAAAACGGAGTATTCAGCACTGCGAGCTCTGCCGGCGCCGTTGCGGTCGGGTAATGTCATGGGGATTGACGTCATTTTGGCGTCCGGGCAGGCACGAGGCATGCCTTTATGCCCTGATGGGGTCTGCCTGCCGACCCAAATCGCCGGTCGAAGGCGTCCTTGGGACCAATAAGATGTGTCTGGCGCGTATACAGCCATCCTGGTCTGCTGAATACTCCCAAAAATGCACGGTGCTCCCCAGGGGACCCGTGCGTGCAGCGAAAGCCATGCCCATGTTCCTATCCGCATCGCCATTTTGCTGCACTGACGTTTCTGAATGCCGCGCCCGAACTAGTTAACTTGGCTCCCGTGTGGCTCCGGAGGGGCGGGGCATAAGGTTTGTCGCGAGTTCCGCACGCAAAGGAAGGCACTTAATGCGCTTTCCGTCTTGCGCAGGACTGTAGAGCAGCAAACTTCATGCCCTCCGGTCCGTCCAAGGAGCCACTTCTAAGTTATCCCCCCGGCATTCAGAAAATCTAAGTGCCAAAAAATAAGATTTTTTGACTCTGTGTTGTATAACCCGCCATTCGTGGGTACCATTCAACGCGTACGCAAACAAATAGGGTTAATTCGCGTGGCATATCCACGCGGCCCAAAAAGGAGGAGACAAGCATGTCGTCTTTGAAGCCGCTTGCAGATCGTGTTCTGGTCAAGCCCGACGAGGCCGAGCAGAAGACCGCTTCTGGTCTGTATATCGCCAGCAACGCTCAGGAGAAGCCGCAGCGCGGCACCGTCATTGCCGTTGGCGCTGGCAAGGTCAACGGCAAGGGTGAGCGCATCCCCATGGACGTCAAGGAAGGCGACGTTGTCATCTACGGCAAGTTCGGTGGCAACGAGGTCAAGGTCGACGGCGAGAAGTATCTGCTGATGCGCGCCGACGACATTTACGCCGTCGTCGAGGCCTAGTCTCATCAGGCTCTCTGATTCGTCTTTGAACGCGGTCGCCGCATAGGACTCGGAAGCGGCGACGTGAGTCACATTTCTTTTGGAGGATTACCTACCATGGCAAAGAACATTACGTTCAATACCGATGCCCGCGCTAAGCTCGCCAAGGGCGTCAACACTCTGGCCGATGCCGTTACCGTCACCATGGGCCCCAAGGGTCGCTATGTCGCCCTGCAGCGCACGTTCGGTGCCCCGACCATCACCAACGACGGCGTTTCCGTCGCCAAGGAGATCGAGCTCGAGGACAACATCGAGAACATGGGTGCCCAGCTGGTGAAGGAGGTCGCCACCAAGACCAACGACACCGTGGGTGACGGCACCACCACCGCAACCCTGCTCGCTCAGGCCATCGTTAACGACGGCCTGCGCAACGTCGCCGCTGGCGCCAACCCGCTGGCCATCCGTCGCGGCATCGACAAGGCCGTCAACGCCGCCGTCGCCGAGATGAAGAAGCAGGCCAAGCCGGTCGAGACCAAGGAGCAGATTGCTTCCGTCGGTACCATCTCCGCCGGTGACCCCGAGGTCGGCGAGAAGATCGCCGAGGCCATGGAAGTCGTGGGCAAGGACGGCGTCATCACCGTCGAGGATTCCCAGACGTTCGACATCACCATCGACACCGTCGAGGGCATGCAGTTCGATAAGGGCTACGTCTCCGCTTACTTCGTCACGGACAACGACCGCATGGAGGCCGTGATGAAGGATCCGTACATCCTCATCACCGACCAGAAGATCTCCAGCGTCCAGGACATCATGCCTGTTCTCGAGGCTGTCCAGCGCGCTGGCCGTGGCCTGCTCATCATCGCTGAGGACATCGACGGCGAGGCCCTGCCCACCCTCGTCCTCAACAAGATCCGCGGCGCCCTCAACGTCTGCGCCGTCAAGGCTCCGGGCTACGGCGATCGCCGCAAGCGCATTCTCGAGGACATCGCCGTCCTCACCGGTGGTCAGGCTGCTCTGGACGAGCTGGGCGTGAAGGTCGCTGACATCACCGCCGATATGCTCGGTACCGCTAAGTCCGTCACCATCTCCAAGGACAACACCGTCATCGTCGGCGGCGCTGGCTCCAAGGAGGCCATCGACGCCCGTATTGCTCAGATCAAGGGCGAGATGGAGAACACCACCTCTGACTTCGACCGCGAGAAGCTCCAAGAGCGCCTGGCCAAGCTCTCCGGTGGCGTTGCCGTCATCAAGGTCGGCGCTGCCACCGAGTCCGAGCTCAAGGAGATCAAGCACCGCGTCGAGGACGCCCTGCAGGCAACCCGCGCTGCTGTCGAGGAGGGCATTGTCGCTGGCGGCGGCGTCGCCTTCATGGACGCTGTGCCTGCGCTCGATGCAGTCGAGATCGACGACCCCGAGGAGAAGATCGGCGTCGACATCGTCAAGAAGGCTCTGACCGCTCCGGTCGCAACCATTGCCAAGAACGCTGGCTTTGAGGGCGCTGTCGTGGTCGACAAGGTCGCCGAGCTGCCCGCTGGCCAGGGTCTCAACTCTGCCAGCGGCGAGTGGGGCGACATGATCGAGATGGGCGTCCTCGACCCCGTCAAGGTCAGCCGCGTCACCCTGCAGAACGCTGCTTCTGTCGCCAGCCTGATCCTCATCACCGAGGCCACGGTTTCCGATGTGCCCAAGAACACTCAGCTTGAGGATGCTATCGCTGCTGCTACCGCTGGTCAGCAGGGCGGCGGTATGTACTAAGGCCGACAAGGTCTAGAACTCCCACCGGGAATCCCGGGGGCGTGACGGGGCTTCTCTCCGGAACGTCCTCGGACATGCAAAGAGGCTCCGCATCGCGCTTCGCGCTGCGGAGCCTCTTTGCGTCCTGCGGAATGTTCCGGAGAGAAGCCCCGTCACGCCCCCGGATTCCCTACGTTTACGGCCTTGAGGTCGGCTCGCGGAGAACGTGGTTGTTGGGGATACGTATCCCGGACGCTGTTTCGCGCTTTGCGCGAAAGGCGCGTTACTGTGGGATGGGTGGGGAACGTGGTTGTTGCGGCAACTGATCCCCACTATAAATTACCTTTGGCATACTTGCGCGAAAGCCTGCCCGTGCTAGACTTGGAATTGCTGTTTCAGGGCGGGGTGTAATTCCCCACTGGCGGTAAATCGGACGGTGCCAGAGGGGCGCCGTGGCGCAGGCGAGGTACCTGCGTCCGATCCGATGAGTCCGCGACCCGTGCGTGCGTTGGTTCGCATACCGGCTGAACTGGTGAGATCCCAGTACCAACGGTTAGAGTCCGGATGAAAGAGGCAGGTGATCTTATGTCTGAACAGTCGCAGCATATCCATTTTGAGAACACGAATAGGTGGAGCACCAAACAGCTCGTTACCATGGCGCTGATGTGTGCCTTGGGCGCCCTGTTTATGTACGTGCAGCTGCCCATCCTTCCTTCGGCGCCGTTTTTGACCTACGATCCGTCGCTGGTGCCAGCGATGGTGTGCGGGTTTGCGTATGGTCCCGGCGCCGGTACTGCTGTTGCCGCTATGGCTATCGTTATTCACGCGCTCACCACGGGTGACTGGGTCGGTGCGCTTATGAACCTGGTTGCCACGCTGGGCTACATTCTGCCCGCGGCTATCGTCTACCAGAAGATGCATACCTATAAGGGTGCCGTGATTGGCCTGGTGTTCGGCGTCATTGCCGCTACGGCACTGTCTATGGTCGCAAACCTTACCATTGGCGTATGGTTCTGGTATGGCTCGGTCGATACGATCGCTCCGCTCATGGTTCCTGCCGTGCTACCGTTCAACCTTATCAAGACCGTGCTCAACTCGGTGCTCACGCTTGCAGTGTACAAAGCGGTCTCCAACCTCATCACGCCTAAAAAGGACCAGGTCAAAGGCCGCGCATGATTGATTGTCGAGGCGTTTCCTTTAGCTATGACGGTGTCACGCCGGCGCTCGACGGTATCGATCTGAACATCGAGGATGGCGAGTTTTTCTGCATCCTCGGCGGCAATGGGTCGGGCAAGTCGACGTTTGCCAAGCATCTGAATGCGCTGCTGCAGCCCGATGCAGGCACGGTGCGTATCAACGGCATGGATGCATCCGATCCCGAGTTGGTCTACGACATTCGTTCGACCGCGGGCATGGTGTTCCAGAATCCCGATGATCAGCTGGTGGCAACGCTTGTCGAAGATGACGTTGCGTTTGGTCCCGAGAACTTAGGGGTCGAATCGGCGCAAATTGCGCAGCGCGTACGCGAGGCGCTGAAGGGTGTGGGCCTGGTGGGCTTTGAGCGCCACGAGACCCATGCACTTTCGGGCGGCCAAAAGCAGCGCGTGGCGCTTGCCGGCGTGCTCGCCATGGAACCGCGCGTGCTCATATTGGACGAGGCTTCCTCGATGCTCGATCCGCGTGGACGTAAGGGCCTCATGAAGGTTTGCCGCGCGTTGCACGATCGCGGCATGACCATCGTGATGATTACGCACTTTATGGAAGAGGCCGCCGAGGCCGATCGTGTCGCGGTGTTTCGGGCGGGGCGCGTTGCCATGCTCGGTGCGCCCGAGGAGATTCTGACGCGGGCGGACGAACTTGCCCAGCTCAACCTGGATATGCCGGCGTCGTGCTGTCTAGGTAGGGCACTCCGCGCGAAGGGCGTACCCGTTTGCGCGCAGGTGCGTGAGGCGGATATGGTCGCCGAGATTGCACAGGTTTATGCTGAGCGGAGCGGGGCGGGCGTCGCTGGGCGGCCCTCCGCATCCGATTCTCGTGTGCTTGACCATGCATCCTCTGCAGCCGGTGGGATGGTCGCGTCGGAACCCGTCATCGAGATTTCGCACCTCTCGCATAGTTACTCGCTGAGCGTCCGCGAGCGCCGCCGATGGCGCAAGCGCTCGACCACTGTGGGCGCATCGGGCAAACAGGCTCTTTGGGGCAACGATCCAAACAGCCCCTGGGCGCTACGTGATGTTTCGCTGACGGTGCGTCGCGGCGAGTTTCTGGGCCTGGCGGGTCATACCGGCTCGGGTAAATCAACGCTGGTTCAGCATCTCAACGGGCTGATTCGTCCACAGGAGGGGAGCGTTTGCGCACTGGGGCTCGACCTATCAAGCAAGAAAGGCGCCTCCGCGGTTAAGGCCAAGGTCGGCGTGGTGTTTCAGTATCCCGAGCGCCAGCTATTTGCCGAGACCGTGGCGCAGGACGTGGCGTTTGGCCCGCGCAACCTTGGCTTGCCGCAAGACGAGGTTGTTCGCCGTGTCGCAACATCGCTTGCGCGCGTGGGCCTCGACCTTGCTGCGATAGGCGACAAGAGCCCCTTTGAGCTTTCGGGCGGTCAGCAGCGCCGCGTGGCGTTTGCCGGCGTGCTCGCCATGGAGCCCGAGGTCCTGGTGCTCGACGAGCCCATGGCGGGGCTCGATCCGGCTGCGCGCAGGGAGTTCCTGGGGCTCATCGATCGGCTCCATCGTGAGGGCCTGACCGTTGTCATGGTTTCGCACAGCATGGATGACCTGGCAAATTGTTGTGACCGTATCGTTGTGATGAACGAGGGCGCGGTGTTTGCCGATGGAACGCCCGCACAGGTTTTTGCGCACGCGAACGAGCTCAAATCGATCGGTTTGGGCGTTCCCGCTGCGCAGCGCATGGCATTGTCGCTCGTGCAAGCCGGTGTGCCGCTCCGCTGCGACAAGCTTTATACGGTTGAGTCGCTGGCCGACGAGTTGGCCGGCATGCTGCTAGGCTGCGCGGACGGACCTTTGAGGGCGTCGCGTCAGGCTGGTTCCAAGATGGCCACGCAAGAGGAGGGCTGCTAATGGAGGCGTTTTCGTTTGGCAGCTACTATCCCGGCGATAGTGCGATCCACCGCCTGGATCCGCGAACTAAGTTGCTCCTAGGTTTCGCATTTCTGATCACTGCGCTCACCGTCGGCAGCTTCCGCGGGCTGGTTCCGGTCGCAATTTTTGTCGTGCTGGTCTATGTCGCGGCCCGGGTTCCGTTGTGTCGGGTCCTATCGTCGATGGCACCACTGCTGGCGATTGTCGTGGTGGTCGCGGTGCTCAACCTGTTTTCCGATCAGAGTGGCCGCATTTTGTGGCAGTTTGGCTTTTTGCAGGTGAGCGAGGGCTCGCTGCGTTCTGCGACGTTTATGGCGTGTCGCCTGACGATGATGATGGCCGGCATGAGCGCCATTACGCTCACCACGCCGACACTCGACCTCACCGCGGGTTTTGAGCGCCTGCTCGCACCATTCGCGCGTGTGGGGCTTCCGGCGCACGAGCTCGGCATGATTATGGGTATCGCACTGCGATTTATGCCACAATTTGCCACCGAGATGAAACAGACGGCCGATGCACAGGCAAGCCGTGGCGCGCGCGTGACGGGCGGTCCGCTCGGTGGCGTGCGCATGCTCGGCAGTGTGGCGATTCCGCTGTTTGCTGGCGTGTTCCGTCATGCCGAGACGCTTTCGGCCGCTATGGATGCGCGCTGCTATCACGGCGAGCGGGGACGCACGCGTCTGCATGCGCTTACGTTTGGCCGCGGGGATGCACTGGCCGCGGTGGCGATGACGCTGCTGGTGGTATGCGTTGTCGTTATCAATCTCCAACTCGTCTAAGCTCGATTCGAGCGCAAGAAAGGGGTCTCTATGACCGACATCGATCGCATGGCTCAGCTCGAGCGCGTCTGCTCGTATCTCAGGCGCATTCCGGCGTGGTATCTTGCCACGACCGATGCAAACGACGGGCATCAGCCCCGCGTGAGGCCGTTTTCGTTTGCCATGGTCGATAACGACAAGCTGTGGTTTTGCACGTCGCGCGACAAGGACGTGTGGGCGGAGTTGAGCAAGAATCCCAAGTTTGAGGTATCGGGCTGGAAGCCGGGGGAGTGCTGGATCGTGTTAACTGGCGAGGCCGCACTCGAGGACGATGCATTCGTGAGTGACAAGGTGCGCCAGACGGGCTTTAAGCACATGGTGGGCATTGGCGAGCAACACGATAGTGCCAACGATGGCCGCCTTGCGTTCTTCTCGGTCCGCAACATCGCCGCACGGTTCTGCGATATCGACGGCAGCGAAGAGCTCCTCGAACTTTAATTTCCCAAATTAGCTGCCCATTCCAAAAAGACTGGTCAGATGACAGGAGGAAACGTGGACGGATTGAATACGGTGCTGGAGTATCTGACGTCGGTGCCGGCGTGGTACCTAGCGACGAGCGTGGACGGGCAGCCGCATGTGCGTCCGTTCTCGTTTGCGCAGATTCAGGACGGCAAGCTGTGGTTTGTAACGGCGCGCACCAAAGATGTGTGGCAAGAGCTGCTGCAAAACCAGCGCTTTGAGGCCACGAGTTGGTGGCCGGGCCATGGTTGGTTGATCCTGCGCGGGCGTGCGGGTCTGGACGACCGGGCTTCGGATGAAATGCGCGAGGCCGGGTGGAAACATCTTGAGCGCTTGAGCGAGCACTATGAGGGGCCTAACGATCCCACGCTCGTCTTCTTTAGCGTCGAGGACCCCGAGGCTTTTATCTGCAATCACGACGAATGGGTTCCGGTCGAGCTCTAGGCTGCTCTGGGCGATCCTTAAGTTTGGTATTCCGTATAAGGTGGGCTCTGCATTGGCCAGCAGCATGATGCGCTGCGGCTAATGCAGAGCTCGCTTATTTTTTGTCAATTCTTTCAAGTGAATGTGTCGGGTATGTTTCAATGCATGAAGACACAAATTATTTGCGTAAATATGCATTCTCAGGTGCTAAAGTTTCAACCTACCTCATAACGACGGCTGCGGAATGCGCAATGACGCATAAGACCGCAGACAAGGAGTCCGATATGTCTTTAAAGGTTGGAATCGTCGGCGCGGCTGGATATGCCGGCGCCGAGCTTATTCGCCTCGTGCTCGGCCATCCCGAGTTTGAACTTGTTGCCATTACGTCCAACGCCGATGCCGGCCAGCTGCTGTCCGCGGTGTATCCGAGCTTTGCTGGCGTGAGCGATCTGGTTTTCACCACGCATGACGCCCCTGAACTCAAGAGCTGCGATGCGGTTTTTCTCGCCGTGCCGCACACGGCTGCCATGGCACAGGTGCCCGCTCTGCTTGCATCGGGTGTCTCTTGCTTTGATCTTTCGGCCGATTACCGTCTGAGCGACGCGTCTGTCTTTGAGACATGGTATGCCGCCGAGCACACGAGCCCCGAGTTGCTTAAAACACGTGCCTTCGGTCTGCCCGAGTTGTTCTGCCAGGACTTAGAGACCGCTGCTTCCAGCCATGCCGCTGGCAGACCCGTGCTGGTCGCCTGCGCCGGTTGCTATCCCACCGCAACGAGTCTTGCTGCCGCGCCTGCCGTGCGTGCGGGCTGGGTGGCCCAGAGCGGCCCCGTAGTCGTCGACGCCATCAGTGGCGTGACGGGTGCCGGTAAGTCGTGCAACACCCGCACCCATTTTTGCAGCGCGGACGAGAATCTGGAGGCCTATGGCGTAGGAAAACATCGCCATACGCCAGAAATCGAGCAAATTCTGGGCCTTACCGATCGCGTCGTCTTTACTCCGCACCTGGCACCGCTCAAGCGCGGCCTGCTCTCTACGGTGACGCTGCCGCTCGCAACGCAGGCTCTCGAAGCGCTGACTCTTGAGGATGCCGTCGACCATTACAAGAAGTTCTACGCCGGTCGTACCTTTGTGCGCGTGCTCGATGCCGGCCAGCAGCCCAAGACGGCTTCGGTTGTCGGTACCAATGCCGCCCAGATCGGCCTTGCGCTCAACAAGCGTGCGGGCGTGCTGGTGGCGACGGGCGCCATCGACAATTTGTGCAAGGGCGCTGCGGGCCAGGCGGTCCAGTGCGCCAACATCGTCTTTGGTTTTGACGAGCGACGAGGCTTGCCCACAGTGGCGTGCCCGGTGTAGCACATTCGATTATTAACGATTTGGTAGTCGGGTATCGAGTTTGGCGCCACTTTTAAGCTGGTCTCATGATTGTGGCTGGCATGGCGCACCAACCGATGCCCATTTTTTGTTTGACATAAGGAGTCGTAAAGACGATGAATGCTGAGCAGTTCGATATCAAGATTCGTGCCGTAGAGGGCGGCGTAACGGCGGCAGCCGGCTTTAAGGCGGCGGGCATCCATGCCGGATTCCGCAAGAATCCCGAGCGCCTGGATTACGCGCTCGTTGTGCCCGATAAACCCTGTCCCGGGGCCGGCGTGTTTACGACCAACCGCTTTTGTGCGGCGCCCGTGCAGGTGAGCCGTGCCAACCTGGGCGGTACGGACAAGGGCTATGGCATCATCGCCGGTGTTTCAATCAACTCCGGCAACGCGAACGCCGCCACGGGCGAGACCGGCCTTGCCTGTGCGCGCGAGACGTGCAATATCGCCTCGCAGGTCATTGGCTGTGAACCCCAACAGATTTTAGTTGCCTCCACGGGCGTGATCGGACAGATTCTGCCGATCGACACGTTTGAGACGGCAATTCCGTCCGCCTACGAGGCACTCTCTGCCCATGGCGGCGCCGATGCAGCCCGTGCCATCATGACGACCGATACGCATTCCAAGGAGTATGCCGTTCGCTACCGCAGTGAGGCTGTGGGCCATGTGGGCAACGCTTATACGGTGGGCGGCATGTGCAAGGGATCGGGCATGATCATGCCCAATATGGCCACCATGATCGCGGTCATTACTACCGATGCCCCCGTCGAGTCGGCGGCGCTCCACACCCTACTGCTCTCGACCGTTAAACAGACCTTTAATAAAGTGACGGTCGATTCCGATACCTCGACCAACGACACCTGTATCATGCTGGCTTCTGGCGCTGCCGCCGCGGATGCCGAGGCCATCGTCGAGGGCACTGACGCCTTTGACGAGCTGGCCTTTGCCGTGCACGAGGTGTGCGAGAGCCTGGCACGTAACATCGCGGCCGATGGCGAGGGTGCGTCAAAGCTCGTGACGGTTAACGTCACCGGCGCCGCCAACGACGAGGAAGCCGATATCGCCGCCCGTGCCGTCGCCAATTCGCCGCTCGTCAAGACCTGCATCGCTGGCCACGACTGCAATTGGGGTCGCGTTGCCATGGCGCTCGGCAAGTGCGGCGTAAAGTTTAATCAGGAAGACGTTTCCATCGACATGATGGGCATGCCCGTCTGCCGCGATGGCCTGACTGTTCCTTTTGACGAGGACGAGGCCCTGCGACGTTTTGAGGCGCCCGAGATCGTGATTTCGGCCGACCTGGGCGCAGGCGACGCGGCAACGACCGTGTGGACCTGTGACCTCACGCACGAGTACATCTCAATCAATGGTGACTACCGCTCCTAGACTCCAGGCACGCTGCGCATCTCGCCGCGATTGCGGGCAGCGGAGCACAGCGCGATAACGATACGAAAGACGAGGCAGATTATGAAATTCGCACGCGATTGTCGTTCGAGCGAATCCAACGAAGCAACTGCGCAGCTGCTGTTCGAAGCGCTGCCGTGGATTAAAAACCTGACCGGCAAGACGGTCGTTATCAAGTATGGCGGGGCCGCCATGGTAGACGAGCAACTACGTCGCGACGTGATGAGCGACATCGTTTTGCTCAAGATTATCGGCATGCGCCCCGTCATCGTGCATGGCGGTGGTAAAGCCATCAACGAGGCGCTGAGCCATTACGATATGCCCATCGAGTTTAAGAACGGTCAGCGCGTGACCACGCCGGCGACCATGGATATCGTGCGCGAGGTGCTGGGCGGCAAGGTTAACCAAGAGCTGGTGGCGGCAATCAACCACCACGGTAACTTGGCCGTGGGCGTATCGGGCAGCGACGCCGGCACGCTCATCGCCGAGCCGCTCGACCCCGAGCTCGGACGCGTGGGCAAAGTGACGCATGTCAACACCGACTACATCGAGAACTTGCTCGATAGCGAGTATATTCCCGTCATCGCTACCGTCGCGGCGGGGGAGGACGGTGGCTTCTTCAATATCAACGCCGACACCGCCGCCGGTGCCGTTGCGGCGGCGCTCCACGCGCACAAGGCGATCTTTTTGACCGACGTCGACGGCCTGTACAAGGACTTTAGCGATAAAGACTCGCTCATCTCCAACCTAACGCTCGACGAGGTTAATGAGATGCTCTACGGTGGCGAGGTCGATAAGGGCATGATTCCCAAACTGCGCGCGGCCGTCGATGCGCTTGTCGGCGGCGTATTTCGCGCTCACATCATTAACGGTACCACGCCGCATTCGCTGCTCCTGGAGCTGCTGACCGATGCCGGCGTCGGCACCGTGATCCACTCTACCGAGACGGCCTACGAATTTGATACGCACCCGCACCCGCTTTCGACCTTTGCGGCGCGCCTGACCGAGAACCTCGACGAGGTCGAGAAGCTCCAGACGGTCTAGCTGGTTAGAAATCGTCACACCGTTACACCCACAGTCCGCGCCACCTGGCGCTTAACGAAAGGCATCTCATGTCACTTGCAGCTCAACAATCGCTCGAATCCCACTACGTTATGCAAACCTTTGGCCGCTCGCCGGTCGAGTTTGTCGAGGGCCACGGCATGAAGCTCACCGGCGACGATGGTCGCGAATATCTCGATTTTCTTGCAGGTATTGGCGTATGCAGCCTAGGCCACGGCAACCCGGCGGTGCTCTCGGCGCTCGAGGCCCAGGCCAAGAAGCTCCTGCATGTCTCGAACTACTTCTACATTGAGCAGCGCGGCCAGGTCGCGGCGTTGCTGTCCAAGCTCGCCAACGACGATGCGGACGGTGCGCGCGTGCTTGCCGACGCGATTGCCGCTGGCGACGAGACCACGGCGGCGGCGCTTGGCGCTCCGGCTGCGGGCGAGCAGGTGTGGGAGACGTTCTTTGCCAATTCCGGTGCCGAGGCCAACGAGGGCTCTATGAAGCTCGCGCGTCTGTATGCCCAACGTGCTGGCAACGGTGGCAACACCATCGTGTGTATGCGCGGCGGATTTCATGGTCGTACGCTCGAGACCATTGCCGCGACCATGCAGGATTGGCTGCAGGACAGTTTCCGCCCGCTGCCGGGTGGCTTTGTGGCATGCACGCCCAACGATGTAGATGAACTGCACGCAATCTTTAAGCAGCTGGGAAGCGAGATTTGCGCTGTGATGCTCGAGCCGATCCAGGGCGAAAGCGGCGTGCATCCCATGACCGAGGAGTTTATGGCTGCGGCGCGCGACTTGGCACACGAGGTGGGTGCCGTGCTTATCGCCGATGAGGTCCAGTGTGGTATTTTCCGCTCCGGCAAGCCGTTCGCGTTCCAGACTTATGGTGTGGAGCCCGATATCATGAGTCTTGCCAAGGGCATCGCCGACGGCGTGCCCATGGGTGCCGTGGTGGCAAAGAAGGAAATCGCTGACATCTTTAAGCCCGGCGACCATGGTTCGACCTTCGGCGGCAGCTGCTTGGCCATCGCGGCGTGTGCCGCGACGCTCTCCGTGCTTGTGCGCGGTGACTACGCAGACCATGCCGCCAAGGTGGGTGCCTATATGGAGGCAAGGCTCGCCAGGCTGCCGCATGTTACCGAGGTGCGCGGTCGCGGCCTAATGCTCGGCTGTGATTTGGACGATGCTGCGGGTGATGCGCACGACGTTGTGGCTCGCGCATTGGTGGCTGGTACCGTGATTAACGCTACAGGTGCACATACACTGCGCTTCTTGCCGCCGCTCGTGTGCGAGGAAGCCGATGTGGACAGCCTAATCGAGATCCTGGCGGGTGTTTTTGCTTAGCGTCATCAGGCATAGAGCAATTTGAAGCGGGTTCCAGACCGTCGCGTGCCGTTTGGCGCACGATTGGGCAAACTGGAGCACGTTTTGCTATCGATTTACCATGGCTGGGATAGGCCGTGTGCATAAAAGAAAGGCCCCCATCGCTGGGAGCCTTTTCAATCAAGTGGTGGGCGATGAGGGATGTCCGCGTGCGGCTGGCGCCGCCCGCGCCCCGCTTCGTCGCTCCGCTCCTCGCGTGCTGCGCTGG
>NZ_JBQKDN010000008.1:0-91281 GCF_052121815.1 Collinsella sp. LCP19S3_B6 | reverse complement strand
CACGAGGCGAAGGCAGGTTAAACTGAAGGGGCTGACCCCGGAGGAGTTCCGGAACCAGCCCCTTGCGGCGTAGTTCTTATTTAAGCCGTCCAAGTTTTGGGGTGCAGTTCATTGTCTGCCGCCGCCTTTTATCCTGGATTTTATAGATATGTGGGGCGTTTACTCCATACCCAGCAGCTCGCGCATCTGGGTTGCGTAGTTAGATGCCATGTTGCCGTAGACAATCTGCACGCCGCCGTTAACATGCACGATGCCACGCGCTTCGAGCTTTTCGGTAAACTCGGCGTCATCAACCACCTTGTCACAGTCATTGAGCTGGATGCGCAGACGGGTGAAGCAGGCCTCGACAGACTTAATGTTGTTGTCGCCGCCCACTGCCTCAACGATGGCGGGAATGAGGTCGCTGATCACGGTCTTGGGAGCCTTTTCGGCCTCATCGCCAGACTCTTCCTCACGGCCAGGGGTCTTTAGATCCTTCTTAAGAATGATGAACTTGAAGACGAAGTAGTACACCACGAAGTAGATGGGGCCGAGGAACAGGATAACCTGCCAGTTGGAGCCCTTGGCTGCACCCATAATGCCGTTAAAGATCAACGACAAGAGCGGGCCGCCAAAGGATGCGGAGCCGGCCACGTTGAACTGCAGGATATAGGTCAGCGCATAGGCAAGACCAGCCATGAGAGCGTGGAACACGTAGAGGATGGGCGCGATAAACAGGAAGGAGTACTCGAGCGGCTCGGTAATGCCGGAGAGGATGCAAGGCACCACGATGGCAATCATGAGCGCTGCGGTCTTCTTCTTGTTCTTGGGAAGCGCCGTCTTGTAGAAGGCGAGTGCAGCACCGGGCAGGCCGAACATGGCGAAGATAACCTTACCGTTCATGACAAAACGGCTGACCTCGATGTTAAACGGCGTGCTAGGAGAGCCCAGGATCGCGTTGTAGATATTGATAGCGCCCTGAACGGTCTGGCCGTCGATGGTCTCGACGCCACCGAGCGACGTGAAGAAGAACGGTAAATAGACAAAGTGATGCAGACCAAAAGGCAGGAGCATGCGCTCGCCAGCGCCGTAGACAAATGCACCAAAGGCACCCGTAGTCTTGATGAACTCGGACAGCGCACCGAGAGCGTTCTGGATAAACGGGAAAACAAAGGACATGACCAATGCGAGGACACTGCATGAGAGCAGCGTTACCGCCGGAATAAAGCGCGTGCCGTTGAAGATGGAGAACACGGCAGGCAGCTCAATCTTGTAGTAACGGTTATGCAGGTATGCGACGATTGCACCCACCAGAAGACCGCCGATAACGCCCGTGTCGAGCGTGGTGATACCGAGGATCGTGCTCTGACCCGTCGTAAGATTGGCGGGATCGATAACGCCAGTCGCCGTGAGGAACGTGCCCATCACGGAGTTCATGCACATGTAGCCCAAAAAGCCACAAAGCGCCGCGGTAGCCTTCTCGGACTTGGCGAAGCCATAGGCGAGACAAATCGAGAAGATAACCGGGATGTTGCTCATAACGATGCCGGCTGCGGCCTTAAGAATCGAAAAGAAAATCGCAAAGCCCGGAGCAGCAAGCCAGGGAACAGCTGCCGTAAGGGTGGGGCTGGTAAAGGCATTGCCAAAGCCCTGAAGGATGCCGGCGATTGGCAGGATTAGGACAGGCGTCATGAGGACTTTGCCCAGGCGCTGGAACTTTGCCAGCAGCTCATCTTTGTTCATGGGATACCCCTCTTAAAGAAACGGGGCGTGCAGTTCTACAACCCACACGCCCCATAACAGTTATCAAACGCTATGGAACTAGCTACTTAAGCTCCGGCCAGTAATCCTTATTGGCCTCGATGAGCTTATCGAGCACCTTACGCGCCTTCTTTGCGTCACCGACCAGACGATTAAGCGTGAGTGCCTGCAGGGCCTTCTCGTAGGAACCCTCCATCCAAGCCTCAACAGTCAGGCGCTCATAGGCGTACTGGTTCTCCATAAGACCGCGATAGAAGGTGCCAATCTTGCCAACAGCATAGGGCTGCGGGCCATTGGCGCCCACGCTTGCCGCGACCTCGACCATGGCGTCATCGGGCATACCCTCGATAATGCCGTTGTTGGGCACGATGACAATGAAGGTCTTATTGGTGTTGCGATAAATGGCCGAGGTGATTTCCACGATCATATCGCCATGGGCATCGTTCTGCACAACCGAGGAGTTCTTTGCGGTGCCGACTTTGGCAACACGCTCGCACTCGGCGAACACGCGCTTCTCACGACCGTTGATAACCTCGTCGGAGCGAGTGTAGTCGGGGTCGAGGTGAGCGACCTTGTACTCGGGATACAGATAGTACTGCAGATAAGTGTTGGGCAGATAGTCGGGGAAGTCCTCGAGCATGTCCTTGACCATGGCGTAGGTATCAAGCCAGGACTGGTCACGCTGCTCGGCATCGGCAGGAAGGAAGCCGTTCTTCTCCGTGTACTCCTTAATCTGCGGGACGAGGTCATGGCCCTCTTCATCGTAGATGTGCTTGAACCAACCGAAGTGATTGAGGCCAAAGTACACGGGCTCCGTCTTGCTCATATCGCGACCGAGCAGGCGACCGTAAGAGCGCATGAGGTTGACAGGCTGGTCACAGATGTTGAGAACGCGATGCTCATCGGGCAGGACGCGCTCGAGACCATATGCCACAATAGCAGCCGGATTGGTGTAATTGATAATCCACGCCTCCGGGCTATGGGCGCGAACGTCGTTGACGATCTCAACCATGTCATGCATGGAGCGCATACCGTAAGCCATGCCGCCAGGGCCCACCGTTTCCTGACCGATGATTCCCATATGCAGCGGAATCTTCTCGTCCTTGCTACGCATCTCGTAGCCGCCGGTACGAATCTGGCAGAGCACAAAGTCGACGTCGGTGTAAGCCTCGTCCTTATCGGTGGTGTAACCAAACTCCACACCGGGCTCCTCCTCGGCGAAGAGGATCTTGCCAAACTCGCCGATCGGACGCTGGCGCTCGGCATCGATGTCATAGAGCATCACGCGGTTCAGCGGCAGAATGTCCATGTGCTTGGTCAGGGCTTTAAGAATGCCAGGGCACCACGTGGAGCCGCCGCCAACGATCACAATATTGAGCTTATCCTTCATGTTCCGTCCCTCCAGGGTTGGCTGATCGGTGTTCTCGAAGACCTTGGGCTCCGCGGCTGTCCTCGGCTTGCTTCGTTTCGATTGGTATTTTGCGACATAAGGTCATTTGCAAGTCCCCGTGTGGGCCAATGCGAAACGGGGACACATGATTTCGCTCACGACACAGATATGTGTAGGCAGACACGAGCGTTTGCCCAGTTCATGGGCAATAGGCAATCTTGACCGATTACCGATTTCTCACCTGGCTACACAAAGCGGTACCATATGTACGGCGAGGTGCGAGGGGCTGAAACATCTTATGAAAGATCAAGAATCCTTTTATGATCATGTGCGAGCTGGCGAGAGCAAGCTCAACGATCTCGAAAGCGAGATCATGCGCTACATCATCGAGCTGCGTGATGATATTGACGATGCCACGCTTAAGAGCGTTGCCGAACGGTTCTTCGTCGCTCCCAATACAATCGTCAGGCTTGCCCACAAGCTTGGCTTCTCGGGGTTTACGGAGCTCAAACAATCGTATTCCGCCTCGCTCGATCGCAATCGATTCACTATCGAGGCACTTCCTCTTGATACCCAGCTCGTACAGACCAAAGATCTGCTTAACGACCGGGTCATCGATTCGGTTGTGAGTCTTATCCAGGACGCCTCGCATATCGTGTTCTTCTGCTCGGGCTTTTCGAAATACCCGTGCCTTGAGATGGCTGAAAAGCTCAAAATTATGGGCAAGAATACCGACACGCTCAGTGAACGCCACGTCATGAGGCATTACGCAGAACTCCTCGGCAAAAACGACCTGGTCTTCAGCGTTTCCGTAAGCGGCGAGACGCAGGTGTCTATTGACGCCACATCGATAGCCAAAACGCGCGGATGCAAGGTCGTCACGCTCACCGGCTTTTCTCGAAATTCCCTCTCGAAACTAGCCGACTACCCTATCTACACCGTGCAAAAAGAAATCCGCTTGGGCAGCATGGACCTCGACAGTCGATTGATGTTCTATTACGTTTTCGAATTGATATTTGAGCGCTACTTCAAACTGGCCAAGAAATAAAACTTGGTATGCGCCCTGCTTCGACTCTTTAGCAGCCTTCTATATGAAAGGTATAGCCCTATGCAACGCGTACTGTTTATCTGTCATGGGAACATCTGCAGATTCAGAAAAATGCCTAGCTAGTTAGGATCCCGGCGAACCATATCGCGTACCTTACGACGTTTTTACGACTTTGAGCCCCGATGCGATATTGCCGTGATGGAGAAAAGCAACTCCTTTCGCCTTTCCCCAGTAGCTGAAGAACGGAGAATCGAGCATAAGCATTCCTTTCCGGTCGTCTCAAACCTCTGCAATTTGGAGGGTAAATCGCGAAAGCTAATATCTCAAACACCAGAAAAATCAAGTCGATGACCTCGCTCAACATTCACGATGTTAGTGTCGGAAAAATTTAGCCAAATATAGTCGGCCGAGATTGACCAATCCCGGCCGACCCATTTTGGCCAACACGCCCGCATCTATGACTTTCCTATCGCATTCCTACATCCCCTCGGGCTGGATCCCCCTCACCTTCACCGCCTGGGGGACGGCCTCCACCGAGTACGTGTCGAGCCCCCTGCCGCGGTAGCTCGGGCCCCGCATCACGAACACCGACGCCTTGTCGAGCAGCCTGTCGAGGGCGGCGTGTTGGCGCCACCAGCGTAGTGGCGGCGGGGAGGCACGGTGGCCATTATTCGGTGACCGGGATTGGTCAAAATCGGTTGACTATTAGCGGCTAAAATCGCCCGGCGCTAACAACGACGCCCACCATCGCATGCTAGTTACAAGAAGCGGATGCACTAGTATTCTTTCAATCGACTTGCAAACCCCTTCAAGCGTCCAACGCAATGGCGTGCTTTCAGACGCAACGCCTCCTTGCGTCCGCATTATTGCTTTGTTAGACTCTACGGAAGAATTCAGCGCAGGCCCATATGCCAAGCCAGCGCCCCGGAAAGGAAAAGGATTCGTGAAGCTGTAGACGATACATATCGACGCCAATTTGCAAATTGCCATCTATCCAAGAATAAATCTGGCTGCACATTTGTCGTATCGTCTTTTCACTGATCCTCGTATATCCTAAACACTACCTTTGCGAGCATTGCCGTCGACTCATTTTCTTTCAGCTTGACTCGAGTCGACGGGCGTTCACGTTGGTCGGAACGAGCCAATCAGAGCATATGCGGCAAAACGCGGCCTCCCATGCCGAGGAGGCACAATGTCAAGAACCAATTTGAACAGCTCCACCACCCTCGTTCTTTCCCATATTACTTATGCATATCCTGGCAGCGCAATGCCCGCACTCGACAACGTGTCGGCGACATTTGCCCCCGGCTGGCACGGCATCGTCGGAGACAACGGGTGCGGGAAATCAACTTTCGTCCGCATTGCGTGCGGACTTCTGATTCCAGATCGCGGCGTCGTTTCACCGCGTCTCGTCTCCGCATATTGCGCGCAAGAAGCCGGAGTCGAACCGCCCATGCTCTTCGATTTTGCGTGCGACTTCGCCCCGGCGACCACGCACCTCAGAAGGATGCTCCGCATCACCGATGATATGCTCTGGCGTTTTTCCGAGCTCTCCGGTGGCGAGCAGAAGAAAATTCAAATAGCCGTCGCGCTTTGGCAGAATCCCGATCTTCTGGCAATGGATGAACCGACTAACCATGTGGACGCAGAATGCAGAAGGCAGATTTGCAAAGCACTCGCCGAGTACAAGGGTATTGGCCTCCTCGTCTCGCACGACCGTGCGTTGCTCGACTCCTTGGCAAATGACTGCCTGTGCTTTGAGTCGGGGCACGTCACCATGCGCCCCGGCAACTACTCCCAAGCTCGCTCGCAGGCGAATCTGGAGCGCGAAAGCGCGGCGCGGGCCAAATCGATTGCGCGATCCGAAGAAAAGCGCATGAAGGCTGAGTATATCAGGCGCGTTGAAAACGCCTCACGGTCCGCATCCAAGAGAAGCGCCCGTCATGTCGATCCGAAGGATCACGACGCGAAAGCACGAATCAAACTCGCCATTCTCACTGGCAGAGACGGCGTTGCGGGCAAGCTCGCTTCGCGCATGGACTCCCGAATCCAGCGCGCGCAAGCCGCCGTCGACGCCCACCATGTCGAAAAGCGCTACGAAAGCACCTTGTGGATGGAAGCGCAACCCAGCCCGCGCAAAACACTGATTCACGTCAGCTCAGATCGCATACCGTGCGGCCCGAGGCAATCTTTGCGGGTTCCCGAGATTTATCTGGGAAATACCGATCATCTGGGCATAAGCGGCCCCAACGGAGCGGGGAAAACAACACTGGTCAAGCATATCCTGGAGATATTGGAAGGCCGCAAGGCCACGGGATTGGACATTCGCACGCTGTATATCCCTCAGGAAGTCGACGATTCATCCTCAATTGAATTCCTCTCGGAAATCAAGGACCTGCCCCAAGCCGAACGTGGAGCCCTGCTTTCGATCGTTGCGCAACTCAATTCGGATCCCGAACGAATATTGTCCGGCGAGAACATCAGCCCGGGGGAGCTGCGGAAGCTCATGCTCGCCCGCGGTATACTAGATGCCCCCGAAATCATCGTCATGGACGAACCCACGAATCACCTGGACCTGCACTCGGTGGAGGCACTCGAGCGAGCGCTTTCCGCCTTTCCCGGCGCGCTTGTTTTGGTGAGCCATGAC
This sequence comes from Collinsella sp. LCP19S3_B6, assembly GCF_052121815.1. Classification (NCBI taxonomy): domain Bacteria; kingdom Bacillati; phylum Actinomycetota; class Coriobacteriia; order Coriobacteriales; family Coriobacteriaceae; genus Collinsella; species Collinsella sp. LCP19S3_B6. The sequence goes on along the minus strand of NZ_JBQKDN010000008.1, from coordinate 84,456 downwards.
GAGCAGTTCCTCTCGGCCTCATGCCCCCTCCGCTTGGATTTGGCCCCAGAAGAGGAGCACACTATTGGTCAGCCCCTCCTCTAGCGCTCAGGCATGTCTTCTGCAAGCCGCCTTCTTCTGATATCCCCTCCCCCGTTTTGCAAGCAACTCAGCGCAAATGGCCCATCCCCCTCAGCCTGAAGGCTCAGCGACACCAACGATACCGACGATTCAATATCTGGATGTCCATATTTGCCCCATCTGGGTGATTATTAAATTGTGTTTGTTCCGTGATTGAATACTTTGTCATCATTACGCCCCACTTCTTCTCATCAGAGGACGTCGAGAACGACAGGTCCTTGCGAAATAATCCCAGCTCAGAAGCTTATGGCATGATGTGCTCACCGAGTGCTCGATGACGGTTGACGAATCGTCGGTAATATCCAATTTTAGGAAAGAGGTGTGTATGACCCGACCGAAGATCATGCGCGGACCGTTTGAATGCGGCTCCATCTCAACAACCAGTACGGCAATGTCGTCTATAAAGGAGTCTTCGGCGAGCATGCCGACTTGTTCTGAACGAGCTGTTCGACATGCCCTGAAGGCCGAAGAGATGTTCTCTCGCGTCATGTATCGCCAGATTCTTTGTGCCCACACGAAGCTCCATGGGGCAATGTTTGGGGACGATGATCTTCATGCCGCAACAAGAAATGTCGAGGAGATCTTGCGCAACGTCCTGCGCCTCTATCTCGATGTCCACGGCGAGCCGCAACGCGGAGTCAGCAAATAATTGGATTGAGAGGAGTTCGAGTATGAGGAAATTGAATCAGTTTATGAAGTTCGATTGGGAAGCTTTTGCGAAAGGCAAGCGTTTCCTTTGTGTCGGAGGTGGTAAATGGGTTGATTAAAACACCAAAGAGCATCGCGGCACCAAGATCGACGTGGTGATCACAACCGATAACACGCAGTATCACCAAAACGAAGGCGAGGTGGTCAGCAATCGTTTCGAGAAGCTTTCCATCAAGGTTTCGAACGATATCGAGATTCCCGTCAATCAGCACGTCATTCCCACCGGCGTGGTCGCAAAGGTTTACGGTGATTATCGCAACCAGTTGTCCATCACGGCGGACGGCATTACCGTCATCCCCGCGAAGGGCTAGGTGATTGTGGTGCGTTACTCCAGTGGCGCACCGGCGATCGTGTATTCGACCCCCAGCGCAAAGCTTTGTGTGCTGGGGGTCGCTTTATTTGCGGTCGCCGCGTGCGTTTATTGCATCGGGCTATTCGTGAACACCATTCTTGCGCCCATCGCCATAGAGCCCAGTACGGTGATGGCGTTTGGCGGCAACCTTACCTCCGCAGCGGCCACTCTTAGCCTCGCTGGGACCATGTTGTTTGCGGGAGGGATCACACATTACGTCATGCTATCTGAATCAACACGGTTGCATGCACGCATTAGGAAGGGGCTCTTTGATCCACGCTACGGGAATCCTCTACACCTGCGAGAAGGCGAGCTTCTTCCCGACATCTCTTGCAAAGAGACGGCTCCTGGACAGTTCGAGCTCGCCATCTCAACCTCATCCTCAACGGCAGAAGAAATATCGAAGATGGGACCTAGCATTAGCTCCCGACTTCGCGGAAGGTTCTCCCGCTACGCCGTCGTACTTGCCGAAGCAGACGTCGCATGCAATCAAGTGACCTTCTTCCTTGAAGATGTGACGTTGCATCGAGAGATCAAGGCATCGCGTGTCGAGGATTTGTGCCCGGCGAACGCCTACGAATTCCGCGTTCAAAACGGCACGAGCATCGACCTCCGCACCTCCGGTTCCATGCTCATCGCTGGAAAGACCACGGGCGTGATCGCCCTCTTGCTCCAAGCCCTGTTGGCTGGTCCTGACGGACACGGATCGCAAGTCCTCATCATAGACCCCAAGCAGGCCGAGCCCTCCCGACTTCCTCGCGTGGTTTCACTGAATGCTGACAGGGACGCTCGCGCAATCCTGTCTGCGTTATCACGGTTCGCCGACAGCATCAAAGAGCGACAGAGCTTCCTCAACGACAGGTCGACAGAGACGGGAGACGCCGTGCACTGGTGGGATGCGAGGCTTCACGTTTCGCTTCTCTTCATGGATGAGTACGTGGCACTCCGCACGCTGTTTCCCAAGCGCGCGAGCAAGGAGGACCCCGATTACTGCCTCGCGACGTTTGATGGGCTGGTGAAGCGCATCGTAACGATGGGGGCGAGCGCGGGCTGCTACGCCATCATCTCGATCGCCGAGGCGTCTGTTGAGGAGGGGGGCTTGCCGTCGATGCTGCGCTCGGCGTGCAGCACCCGCGTCCTCTTCAAGCCGACGCTTCCCGAGGCGCGGCTCATATGGGGCGCGGAACGCCTGCTCGACCTCGGTGCACCTCGCACCTTCTCCCCGGGCGACGCTTGGTTCAGCAGTACGGACGGGGCGCACGACCGCATCGGCTTTGTGCATTTTCCGATCATGGACTTCCCCGTGTACCGCGAGCTTGGGCGGCTCCTTGACCTGTACTTCAGAGAATAACCACCGCGGGGTCCGCTTCGCGCAGCAAAAGCGGACCCCGTCGATTGTTCCATTACTTGAAATTCTGCTCATTTATGCGCCTTGGGGAGCTTGTTATCCCAAGGCGCACCCTCGGGCGCGTTCCAAAATCGTCCCGAAATAGCTCATTTACGAGAAAGGACTCGGAACCATGACCAATTCTCTGCCCATGAAGACCCGCGCGATGATGTACGAGCAGCAGCTCGATCACCTGCCCCGTCTTGTGGACGAAATGTACCGAAGAATCGAAACACTCGCCCCGAAGCGCTATGCGGGCATCGTGCACGACAGCGACACGACGGACGCGGGACGTCCGGCAGCCGCGCATCTTCACGTGATGATGGAGTTCCAGAATCCGCGCTCGCTCAATAGCATCGCGAAGCTCCTTGGAGATAAACCTGAGCGCATCGAGGCTTGGAAGGCAGGTGTGGAAAACGGTTTTTCCTACCTGTGCCACAGAACGGATGGCGCACGATCCAAGCATCAGTACGACCCCAAAATCGTGCGCTCCAATTTCGATTACCCAGCGCTACTTGCTTCTATTGAGTCGCGCGTTGCTCGAACGAGGTCCCATAGCAGCATCAAAGTCCTTCTCGATGACCTTCTCGAAGGTCGTATCGACAAGGAGTCCTTGATCTCTCAGCTCTCCGGATCCGAATATGCCCGGACATAGCGTCAGATCGAAGACGTTTATGCACGCCGCCTTCAGGTTCAGGCCCGGGAATGGCGGGGGTTGATGCTCAAGGGCGAAAGAAGGGTGGAATCAGTTTGGATCTTCGGGCCTGCTGGAACGGGGAAGTCCACCCTCGCAAAGCTCTATGCGAAGCGGAAGGGCGAACCGTTCTTCGTCTCTGGATCTACGAGAGACATCTTTCAGGGGTATGAGGGCAAGCACACGGTGATTCTTGACGAACTTCGTCCCTCATCCATCCCCTACGCCGACCTGCTTCGCATCACGGATCCCTATGCGATGGAGCATGAGGTGATGGCACCGTCCCGATATTCCGACAAAGCGATAGCCGCCGATCTCGTAATCGTCACGACGCCCTACAGCCCCTTGGAATTCTATGGAGAACAGATGCGCCGATCCGCGACTTATCGTCCGCAAAACGATGTCGACGGATTTGGTCAACTTGAGAGGCGCCTCTCCGTCGTTGCGGAGATGCAGACGAGGGAGATCTGTCTCTCTGAGTTTAGGCACGATCTCGACGGATACTGGCCGGTCGAAGGTTCCTCTCGTACAAACCCATATTCGAGTTATGCGCGAGGACTCGCCCCCTCGTCCTGCGCCAACGCTCTTTATAAAGAGCTTCTCGACACCGTTTCGCACTTGACAGCTTAACCAATCGGGCCCCGTGCGATAATCTTGAAATATCGCATCGGGGCTCTTTTCTGAACAGGAAGGAGCCTGCTAGTGACTGTGAGAAAAGACAGCAAAGGGCGAATCCTCAGACGCGGGGAAAGCCAGAGAAAAAACGGCCGTTACTGCTTCAAGTATGTGGATGCAAGAGGTAAAACGCGGAGCGTCTACTCGTGGACCTTGACAACTCATGATCTAACTCCGAAGGGGAAGAAAGCCAGTCCGTGCTTGCGCGCGTTGGAGCATGAGATCCAGCGCGATCTGCTTGATAAGGTCGCGCCGAACAATATGACAGTCTACGAACTCGCATCTCGTTACACTGAAACAAAGACTGCCGTGAAACAATCCACTCGAGCCGCCTACAAGACAATCCTCAATTTTCTTGCTACAGATGAATTCGGCTCGCGACGAATATGCGGTGTCACCTCCCTTGATGCCAAGGAATGGCTCATCAACCTGCAAAAAATCCACGGCAAGCGCTATAGCACAATCCATAGCATCCGTGGTGTTCTGAGACCGGCGTTTCAACTGGCAGAGGAGAACAGCCTGATTCGCCGAAATCCCTTCTATTTCGAGCTCGCAACGATACTGACAAACGACATGGTTACACGCAAGGCCTTGGCCACTAACCAAGAACGCAGATTTCTTGCTTTCGTGGAGGGCGATGAACACTTTCACCGCTATCGTGACGCCATCTACATCCTTCTAAATACGGGCCTGCGCATTTCTGAATTCTGCGGTCTTACCGTCGAAGACCTTGATTTCAAAAACGGAAGCATTCGGGTAAACAAGCAACTTCAGCGGACCAGCAACATGCGATACTACATCGAACGTCCCAAGACGGAGAGCGGGATCCGCTATGTTCCCATGACTCAAGCCGTGACAGAGTGTTTCAGGAGTATCCTTGCGCAACGTCTAAAGCCTTCGAGTGAGCCGGTCGTTGACGGTGTTAGCGGTTTTCTGTTTCTTGATAAAAACGAGATGCCGCGTGTTGCCCTGCACTGGGAGAAGTACTTCCACCACGCGATAGAGAAACATAATCGCATCTACAAGGATGAGCTTCCCAAAATCACACCACATGTCTGCCGACATACCTTCTGCTCGAAGATGGCACGCAGGGGAATGAACCCTGCGAAGCTAAAATGCATCATGGGCCACTCCGACATCAACGTGACTTTTAACACATACACCCATCTTGATTTCGACGACGTCAGAGAGGATATGCTGAAAATTGGATGCAAAGGACGGTCAACATTGTGACAACAAGTCGTAAACCCTCGTTCTTTACGACAATTCTTACGACGCTGGAAAGAAGAATAATCCGCTCATTTATGAATCAATTTGATATTCTGTCCTTGACGAGGGATCAAAAAGCAGTGCGATTATCTGCGAAAACTCTGATATTCGAGAGGTTTTAGCCAATGCGCAAAATCCTATTTGTCTGTCATGGGAACATCTGTCGCTCGACGATGGCTGAGTCGGTGTTTGCCGAGCTGGTGCGCCGTGCTGGGCGCGAGGCGGAGTTCGTCATTGATTCTGCCGCGACCTCGACCGAGGAGATTGGCAACCCTCCGCATCATGGCACCGTCGCCAAGCTGCGCGAGGTCGGGATTCCCGTCGTTGCGCACCGCGCGCGCCAGGTTCGTCGCGCGGAGTATGGTGACTGGGACCACATCGTCTATATGGATGCCGAGAACGCGCGCGGCCTGCGTCGCATCTTCGGCGACGATGCCGACGGCAAGATTTCGCGGCTGCTGGATTGGACCGATCGCCCCGGCGACGTCGCCGATCCCTGGTACACCGGCAACTTCGATGCCACCTACCGCGATGTGCTCGCCGGCTGCACGGCCATGCTCGAGCAACTGTAGGCGCCCGGGCGGCGCGGATGCGTGAGCCACGCCATCGGCATAAAATGAGCGTGGATAATCTCCCGCATACAAATTGAGCGTGGATAATCTCCCACTTTGAACGCAAAACGGCGCTCTAAACGGGAGATTATCCACGCTCATTATCTTGGTGGGAGAAAATCCACGCTCGATTACTCGTCGACGATCTCGGCGAGCCAGACGTTCAACGTATCGACCTCGGGGCAGCAGAACTTTGCCGTACCGGGCTCGTTGCCGGGCACGGTTCCGCCGTAGCGCAGGATGTCGATATAGGGAAAGCCCACATGGCAGGCCATGGAGCACATCTTGCCGCGATCGCGGTCGAAGTCGAAGACGTCGCCGGGCGTGTGGCCATGGTGGCAGCGGCACGTGCCCAGCTGGTCCACGCAGCTAATGCGGATACGTGGGCGCTTGCCGCGTGGCGCGCCGAGCAACTTGCCCTCGCTCGCGGGCTCGGGGCCGCTTTCGCTGGCGCTACTCATGGTCGATCACATCCAGGCAGGCCTCGATGGGCAGGCCGGCAGACTTGTCCTCCTGGTCAGCGTTGCGCTCGATAAGCTCGGCCACCACACGCATGGCATCGGCCGTTGCGTGCTGCAGGCTCCAGCCAGCCATAACGCGACCGACGAGCACCGCCGAGAACGTGTCACCGGTGCCCGGGAAATAGACCGGGATCAGGTCGAAGGGAATCGTGAAGTACTCCCCCGCCACGTGGTCGTAACCGATGACGGCGTTCGTGCCGTCGACCACAGCGCTCGTAATGACCACCGACTTGGCGCCCAGCGCGCGCATGGCGTCCACAAGGGCGTGGGCCTCTTCGGGCGTAATTTGCTCGGCAATAGGCCTATCGGCAAGCAGGCACGCCTCGGTATAGTTGGGCACCGCGTAGTCTGCGCACTCCAGCAGGTGCCGCATAAGGCCAATCGTGGACTCGGGCACGCCCGCATAGAGCTTGCCGTTGTCGCCCATGATGGGGTCGACGAATACCTTGGTGCCCTTTTGCGCGCGGCGGTGGCAAAAGTCTGAGATGATGCGCGTCTCTTCTTCGGTCACGATAAAGCCGGTCGAGATGGCGTCGAACTCAAAGCCGAGTTCTTCCCAGATGGCAAGACTCTGACGCACGTACTCCGTGGTGTCGTGGATGTAGAACTTGGGATAGTTGAGCGTATCGGACACAAGTGCCGTCGGCAGATTGTGGATACGGTAACCCATGTGCGACAGCACCGGCAGCATGGCGGAAAGCGCGACCTTGCCGTAGCCGCACATATCGTTGATCAGCAACAGCTGAGTGTTCTTCATGAGTGTCCCCCTTGGGTCGGGCGCGGCGCAACGGCGCCACAGTGCGACTAAGTGTAGCGCAGGGAGCACGGCAGGCGGGCGCCGGCGCCGTGGAGGCCACATTGTTGCGGAAAGGTTTCGGAAATGAGAGGGCAGCCTGTCCCCCTTTGTACCAATCCCTTGACAAGGAGTGTCCCCAGCTGCCGGCACAAGAAGAACGTCCCAAGTGCCAAAAAGGGCAACGTCGATGTTTTGGCAACGACAGCGAGCGGGCCGCATTTGAGACAAGGTGACGTGAAACGAAAGGGCGCTGACCTTTTGGTCGCGCCCTTGAAGTTGAACGTCAGATTGTACAGGTGCGGCCCGCGCAGCGTCGAGCCGTTACGCGGTTTGGTAAAACCGCGTAACCACTAGTTTGGTACCTTGACTTTGATTTCTCACGCTCCTAAATTGGTTAGGCACAAAACAATTCCACTACCTAACTAAAGAAAGGAGCAGCACTAATTCATGTGCGATGAACCTCTTAGCCTTTGTTCGCACGAGCCCGGCGGCGACCCGTCACAGCCGGCGGATGTATCCGAAGCGGTTAGCTCGGAAGACAAGCTTGCCAAGCGCATCCTCAATAACCTGGGCTTTTGCGGCCATTACATGCATTTTCATGGCGGAGGCGTGTCCGGCAAGGCGCCCATCATCTGCCTACTGGCCAAGCAGCCCGGCGGCGAGATGTCGCAGCAGGAACTCGGCATGCACTTCGGCCTCAAGCCGGGGTCGCTTTCCGAGATCCTGTCCAAGCTCGAGCTCAACGGCCTCATTGAGCGCAGCCGTAACCCCAAAGATCGCCGGCAGCTCACCATTCGCCTAACCGAGATCGGCTGGGAGAAGGCCCGCATCGACCAAGCCTCGCGCATCCGCTTTAGGGAACAGGCCTTTAGCGCGCTCACCCACGACGAGCGTGAACAGCTCGCCGAGATGCTCGAGAAAATCCGCGTAACCTGGGAGGAACTGGATGATTAAAACCCTTATGGGCAGCATCCGCGATTACATGAAGGTCACGATCGCTACGCCGCTGCTGGTGCTTGGCGAGGTAATCTGCCAGATGATGATCCCGTTTATCACCGCCGACATGATCGACGCCATCAAGGACGGCACCGCCGTTACCGAGATGCTGCCCACCGCCGGCCTTCTCGTACTCATCGCGCTGACGTCACTCGCCTTTGGCGCCGCCGCGGGCATCACCTGCAGCCATGCCAGCTGCGGCTTTGCCAAGAACCTGCGTCGCGACCTGTTCTACAAGATCCAGACGTTCAGCTTCGCCAACATCGACGAGTTCTCGACCTCCTCGCTCGTCACGCGCCTCACCACCGACATCAACAACGTGCAGCAGGCCTTTATGATGCTCATCCGCATCGCCGTGCGCTCGCCGCTGGTGCTGGTCTTTGCCTTTACCATGGCATACGCCATGGGCGGCAGCGTCGCCATGGTCTACCTGGTCATCATTCCGCTGCTGGGCTTTGGCCTGTTCTTTATCATCTATAAGGTGCGCCCGATCTTTACCCGCGTGTTCCGCAAGTACGACGCGCTCAACGAATCGGTCGAGGAAAACGTCACCGGCATGCGCGTGGTCAAGAGCTACGTGCGTCAGGACTACGAGAAGGAGAAGTTCGCCACCGCCGCGCGCGACGTCCAGATGGACTTCACCCGCGCCGAGAAGTTGCTCGCCTTCAACAACCCCATGATGAACATCTACGTCAACGGCGCGTTCGTCGTCATCATCTACCTGGGCTCCAAGCTCATCATCACGAGCCAGGGCACCCTGTTCGATGTGGGCCAGCTCTCCTCCATCTTTACCTACGGCTTCCAGATTCTGATGAGCCTAATGCAGCTGTCGATGATCTTTGTCATGGTGACCATGGCAGATGAGTCGGCGCACCGCATTACCGAGGTGCTGGCCGCCGAGCCCACGATCGCTAACCCGACCGAGCCCGTGCACGAGGTTGCCGACGGCTCCATCGACTTCGATCACGTGAGCTTTAAGTATTCCGAGCATGCCCGCCGCCAGGCGCTCGACGATATCGACCTGCATATTAAGAGCGGCGAGACCATCGGCATTATCGGTGGCACCGGCTCGGCCAAGTCGACGCTCGTGAACCTGATCGCCCGTCTGTACGATGTCACGGAGGGCACCGTGCGCGTCGGCGGCGTGGACGTGCGCGACTACGACCTGGACGCGCTGCGCCACCAGGTAGCCATGGTCCTGCAGAAAAACGTGCTGTTTAGCGGCACCATCGCCGAGAACCTGCGCTGGGGCGACCCGAACGCCACCGACGAGGAAGTCCGCGAGGCCGCACATCTGGCCTGCGCCGACGAGTTTGTCGACGGCTTCCCCAAGGGCTACGACACCTGGATCGAGCAGGGCGGCTCCAACGTTTCCGGCGGCCAGAAGCAGCGCCTGTGCATCGCGCGTGCCCTGCTGCGTCGCCCCAAGATCTTGATCCTGGACGACTCCACGAGCGCCGTCGACACCAAGACCGACGCCAAGATCCGCGAGGGCCTGGCGAGCTACCTGCCCAACACGACCAAGCTCATCATCGCCCAGCGCATCAGCTCCGTTCAGGACGCCGACCGCATCATCGTCATGGAGGGCGGCCGCATCAAGGACATCGGCAACCACGATGAGCTGCTCAAGACGAGCGAGATCTACCGCGAGACCTTTACCTCGCAAAATAAGATGAGTGCCGAAGGCGAGGACGCGGGCGAGACCGCCGCAGCCGACACCGAGGCATCCGCACCGCAAGCTCAGACTCAGGAAGGAGGCGAGGCACATGAGTAAGGCCGCTACCGCCGAGCGCGCGCGCAACCGCAAGGGCGGCACCATGACGCGCCTGATCAAGATGCTCTTTGGCTTCTACCCGGTGCTTTTGCCCCTCGTCGTCGCCGGCGTTGTGCTCTGCGCCATCATCAACTCCATCGGCGCGACGTTTCTCCAGAGCGCGCTGCAGGTCATTAGCGAATCGTGGCAGTCGGGCGACTGGACGGCCGCGCAGCCCAAGATTCTGAAGCTCGTGACCACCCTCGGCTGCATCTACGCCGTGGGCGTCGCCTCCTCGCTCTTCTGGAACCGCGCCATGGCCGTCATCACGCAGGGCTCGCTCGAGAAGCTGCGCGAAAAGATGTTCAACCGCATGCAGGACCTGCCGATTCGCTACTTCGACACGCACCAGCGCGGCGACATCATGAGCCACTACACCAACGACATCGACACGCTGCGTCAGATGATCAGCCAATCGCTGCCCAACCTGCTCATGACGATCATCGTCATCGTCACCGTGTTCTTCATCATGCTGTATTACAGCGTGTGGATGTGCCTGGTCATCATTGCCGGCGTCGCCTTTATGACCTTTATGACCAAGCTGCTCGGCTCCAACTCCGCGCGCTTCTTTATCGCGCAGCAGACCGAGCTCGGCGTGGTCGAGGGCCATATCGAGGAAGTCATGAACGGCCAGAAAGTCGTCAAGGCGTTCTGTCACGAGTCCGCTGCCGAGGCCGATTTTGACGAGCGCAACGAGAAGCTCTTCGAGGTCTCGCAGAAGGCCAACATGTACGCCAACATCCTCATGCCGATCCTCGGGAACCTGGGCGACTTGCTCTACGTGCTGGTCGCGCTGACCGGCGGCATCTTCCTGGAGCTGGGCGTGCCCAACCTGAGCCTCTCGGGCATGGCGCTCTCCATCGCCGTCGTAGTGCCGTTCCTCAACATGACCAAGCAGTTCTGCGGACAGATCGGTCAGATCTCGCAGCAGATCAACGCCGTGGTCATGGGTCTCGCCGGCGCCGACCGCATCTTTGAGCTCATCGACGAGAAGCCCGAGACCGACGAAGGCTACGTGACGCTCGTCAACGCGCAGGTGAACCCCGAGACCTGGCAGCTCGAGGAGGCCGACCACCACACCGGCATGTGGGCATGGAAACACCCGCACCGTGCAACCGGCGAGATCGAGTACGTGCCGCTGCGCGGCGACCTGGTCATGGACAACGTCGACTTTGGCTACACGCCCGACCACGAGGTGCTGCACGGCGTGTCCGTGTTTGCCAAGCCGGGCCAGAAGGTCGCATTTGTCGGCGCCACCGGTGCCGGCAAGACGACCATCACCAACCTCATCAACCGCTTCTATGACATCGCCGACGGCAAGATCCGCTACGACGGCATCAACGTCAACAAGATCCGCAAGGCCGATCTGCGCCGCTCGCTAGGCGTCGTACTGCAGGACGTAAACCTGTTCACCGGCACCGTGATGGACAACATACGCTACGGCAACCTGGACGCCACCGACGAGGAGTGCATCGCGGCGGCCAAGCTCGCGGGTGCCGACGACTTTATCACCCGCCTGCCCGACGGCTACGACACCATGCTCACCGGCAACGGCGCCCAGCTGTCGCAGGGCCAGCGCCAGCTGATTTCGATCGCACGCGCCGCCGTCGCCGATCCGCCGGCAATGATTCTGGACGAGGCCACGTCGAGCATCGACACCCGCACCGAGGCCATCGTGCAAGCAGGCATGGATAAGCTCATGGAGGGCCGCACGACGTTTGTCATCGCGCACCGCCTGTCCACCGTGCGCAACGCCGACGCAATCATCTGCCTGGATCACGGCCGCATCATCGAGCGTGGCAACCACGACGAGCTGATCGCCAAGCGCGGATATTACTACCAGCTCTATACCGGGGCGTTTGAGCTGGAGTAGCTCAAAACATCCCCTACGCTCCCAACGGAGCTCCCCGAGGGAGACGGGGTGTTTACTCCGTGCTCAAACATTCTCGCTTCGCTGCGAAACTGCGCGCGGAGCAAACACCCCCGTCTCCCTCGGGGAGCGCCTGCGCACACGGTCTTTTCTCGCAGCCTGAAAAGAAGTGGTGAGGCCCTGGCCGTTTGGCCAGGGCCTCGTTTTGTAAGGAGGGACTCCACCGTCTCCCGTCTGCAGTCCCGTAGCTAAAAAAGCCCCGTCCCAAAAAGACTGCTTTGGCAGAACGTCGGGTGGTATCCTTGGTAGCCCTGTGCTGCAAACGCACCTTAAACGCAAGGAGTCCCATGGATCTTATCGCCCAGCTCGCCCGCGAGCTCAACTTTAAGGCCGCCAACATCGAGTCAGCCGTCAAGCTCATCGACGAGGGCAACACCATCCCCTTTATTTCGCGCTACCGCAAGGAAGCCACGGGCGGCATGGACGACGTCGCCCTGCGCGCACTCGACGAGCGCCTGTCCTACCTGCGCAATCTTGAGCAGCGCAAAGAGGACGTCATCCTGCTCATCGACGCCCAGGGCAAACTCACGCCCAAACTCGAGCAGCAGATTCGCGAGGCCACGCAGCTCCAGCGTGTCGAGGACCTCTACAAGCCCTACCGCAAAAAGCGCATGACTCGCGCGCAGAAGGCCCGCGAGGCAGGCCTTGAGCCGCTCGCCAACATGATCATCATGCAGGCCTCGGCCAAGGGCAGCGCACTCGACGCCGCCGCGGCATACGTCAACGAGGAGGCCGGCTTCGACACGCCCGAAAAGGCGCTTGCCGGCGCGGCGGACATCGTGGCCGAGACGGTGGCCGAGGACCCCGAGAACGTCGCCGACCTGCGCGCCTTTACGCAGAACACCGCCGACATCGTCGTCGAGGCCACCGACCCCACCGAGAAGACTCCCTACGAGCCGTACTACAGCTATGACGAGCCGCTACGCCGTATACCCAACCACCGCGTGCTGGCTATCGACCGCGGCGAGCGCGAGGGCAAACTCCGCGTGCGCGTGAACGTCGACGGCACTGCCGCCACGGCACGCCTCGGCAGCCGTTGGCCCCGACGCCAGGGCGTATTTGCGCCCGTCTTTGACGCCGCCATCGCCGACGGTTACAAGCGCCTCATGGCCCCCACGTTGGAGCGCGAGGCCCGCGCCAAGCTCACCGCCCGTGCGCAGACCGAGGCCATCAACGTCTTTGCCAAGAATCTCGAGGGCTTGCTCTCGGCACGCCCCGTGCGCGGCGCCCGTGTGCTCGCACTCGATCCGGGCTACCGTACCGGCTGCAAGGTCGCCGTCATGGACGAGACCGGCAAGCTACTCGACCACGGCGTGGTCTACCCCACCAAGCCGCGCCACGACGTCGCCGGCACCAAGCGTGAGCTCGCCCGCCTCGTCAAGAAGGACGGCGTCAACACCATCGTCATCGGCAACGGCACCGCCAGCCGCGAGACCGAGGAAGTCGTCTCGGAGTTCATCGCCGAACAGGCGCCTGGACTGCGATACACCATCGTCAACGAGGCCGGCGCATCGGTGTACTCCGCCTCCGAGCTCGCCAGTCAGGAATATCCCGATCTGGACGTCACCGTGCGCGGCGCCATGAGCCTGGGCCGTCGCCTGCAAGACCCGTTGGCAGAGCTCGTCAAGATTCCGCCTCAGTCCATCGGCGTTGGCCAGTACCAGCACGACCTTGACCAGGCCGAGCTTTCGCGCACCCTGGGACATGTGGTGGAGGACGTCGTCAACCGCGTGGGCGTCGACGTAAACACCGCAAGTGCGAGCCTGCTGGGATACGTATCGGGCATCACGCCGAGCGTAGCCAAAAACATCGTGGCCTACCGCGAGGAGAACGGCGCCTTTACCGATCGCCGGCAGCTTAAGAAGGTCCCCAAGCTGGGGCCCAAGGCATATCTCAACGCCGCGGGCTTCCTGCGCATCAGCGGCGGTAAGAACCCACTCGATGCGACGAGCGTCCACCCCGAAAGCTACGAGGTGGCCACGGCCGTCCTGGAGCGTGCGGGTGTGGCGGCAAGCGAGCTCAGCCGCGGCGGCGTGCCCGACATCGAGCGACGCATCGGCAGCATCTCGGCGCTGGCAAGCGACCTGGACTGCGGCATCCTCACGCTCATCGACATCGTCAACGAGCTCAAGAAGCCTGGCCGGGACCCGCGCGACGACGCGCCCGAGGTGGTCTTTAGCCGCTCAGCACTTTCCATCGACGACTTGGAACCCGGCATGGAACTCAAGGGCACGGTGCGCAACGTTGTGGACTTTGGCGCCTTCGTCGACGTGGGTGTGCACCAGGACGGCCTCGTGCATATCTCCAAGCTGGCCAACCGCTTTGTCAAGCACCCCAGCGACGTGGTGCGCGTCGGCGACACGGTCAAGGTGTGGGTCGAAAAGGTCGATCGCGACCGCAAGAAAATCTCCCTCACCATGGTGCAGGGCAAATAGCCGCCAAAGCGGACGTCCCCCTCTTCGCGGCGTGCAAAATTGCGAGTATTCAGCATCTCCCGATAGCCCCGCGGCGCTTCAGAGGGCCATAAAAGCAAAAACGGCCCCCGTTTTGGCGTTTTAGGGCCAAAACGGGGGCCGTTCCGCGCTTCAACCAGCTGGTAAAAGTCTTTACCATGCTGAAAACTCGCGATTTTGCACGTCGCCGCAGGGGGTACCCTTGCTTAGGGCAGAATATGGAAACCCAAAGCGGCGATATCCTTGGCAAAACCGCGCACGGTATCAAGCGAGACCTCGTACGGGTCACGGCCGATGTTCTTGCGCTTGGCCAGGATGCTATTTGGCACCGTGATGATCTGGCAACCGCAGGCCTCGGCCTGGTAAATGTTGATAAGCTCGCGCGTGGACGCCCACAGGACCTCACAGTTGGGCTTGGCAGCGGCCTTCTTGACTGACTCCGTCATAAACGGAATGGGATCGACGCCGGTATCGGCAATACGGCCGGCAAAAAGCGAGATGATGGACGGCGTTTCGGCGTCAACGGCATCGATCATCTCGTCAACCTGCGTAGGCGTAAAGATAGTGGTGACGTTGACCTTGATGCCATCGGCCGAAAGCTTGCGGACCAGCTCGGAGGTGGACTCGCCCTTGGTGGTCACGCATGGAATCTTGACGTAGACGTTATCTGCCCAGGTAGCAATCTCGCGGGCCTCGACCTCCATGGTCTCGACGTCGTCGGCAAAGACCTCAAACGAGACGGACACATCGGTGATGTGGGCCAGAACCTCCTTGGCAAACGCGCGGTAATCCGTCACGCCACCCTTCTTCATAAGGGACGGGTTGGTCGTGAAACCCTGAACGTTGCCGTTCTCGTACATGTCGAGCATGCCCTCGAGGTTTGCACCGTCAGCGAACACCTTGATTGCCATCTGCCTGATTCCTTTCGTTTGCATACGGGCATTGAACTGCTAAACACTTTACCTACGTTTATCAAGGCGTGAGCTGCGGTTTTTTATCTTCTCGGCGAACGGTATAAACACCTCAGTGTTTGGATTGATAAATCGATTGAGCATGCAAAAGCAAAGAGTCGCAGTTTGAGCAAACGTCAGAACGCGGGATTCATTAGATAAGGCCGAAATGCCGCATCGCTGTGACGGTGCCGTCGTGTGCGACATCGTCGGTCACGTAGTCGGCGACCGCCTTGACCTCGGGCATGGCGTTGCCCATGGCGACAGCCGTCTCGACCGAAGCGAGCATGCCCAGGTCGTTGCCCGAATCGCCGAAGCCAAAGGTGCGCGCATTTCCTTCGCGGCCCAGATACGCCAGCGCTCGCGCCACGCCCACGCCCTTGTCAATACCCTTGGGGCTCAGCTCGCGATTCTGGCCACCGGTGTTGCACAGCTCAAACTCGCAATCGATAAAGCCGTCATCATTGGCTACGCGAGCCAAACTGGGCACACTGAGGCATACCTTGCCCACGCGCAGACTGCCGTCGACGCGCATTTCCTCGGTGCTGTGCACCACAGAAGTGCCGATCAGAGACGACTGCTCAACGCCCACAGGCTCCAGGGCAAAAGTAGCCACGTTGGTCTCGAAAAAGGCCTCAATCCCTGCCGCGGCCATACGGCGCGCAAGCTCCTCGATAACGTCCTCGTCAAAGCAGTCCTCGTGTACCACGCGTCCCTCGACTTCGAGCGTGGCGCCTGCCATGGCCACGACGCCCGCGGGGTCGAGCGCACGCAGGCTATCGGCGATAAGCCACAGGGGGCGACCCGTGCAGATAAATGCCTTGTGCCCTGCATCGCGCAGTGCACGGAACGCCTCAACCACCGTCTGCGAGGGGCGAACCGCCGAAAAGTCCTTATCGGTCATATCGTCGGGATCGAACGACGTCAGCGTGCCGTCCACGTCAAAAAAGAGCACGGCGGAATCGGGGCACGCATCAATCATATGGGTTCCTTTCGAGGATAAGGGCAAACGAAGCATCCATCATATAATGGAGCGACGCAACCAGAGAGGTCACCCATGGAATTTTACGCAAGCTGCCCCGAGGGCTTTGAGTCCGCACTCGCCGATGAGCTTAAACGCCTCGGGCTTTCGCATGTCCGCCGGCTGAAGGGCCGCGCTACGTTTGAGGGCGAGCTCGAAGAAGGCTACCGCGCCTGTCTGTGGTCGCGCCTGGCGAGCCGCGTGTTCGTGGTTCTTGGGCGCTTTGAGGCGCAGGATGCCGACGAACTGTACGATAGCGTTTACGACATCGCCTGGGAGAACATCATCCGCCCCGGCGCCACCATCGCCATCACCGCCCGCGGCGTGACCGAGCAGCTGCGCAACACGCGCTTCTCGGCCCTGCGCGCCAAGGACGCGCTGTGCGACCGTCTGGCCGAGACCACGGGCCGTCGTGCCGATGTCGATGCCGCCGACCCCGATGTTCACCTACTGCTTTCGCTGCGCCAGCGCCGTGCGAGCATAAGCCTGGACCTTTCGGGCGACCCGCTGTTCAAACGCCTGCCGCCCGCAGCGACCCGCGCCGGCGAGGGCGCGCACGTGCTGCGCCCCGACTACGCCGCCCTGCTGCTGGCGCAGGTCGGCTGGACCGCACTATGCGAGCGCGAGTTGACGGCCGACGATTACGAGAACGAAGCCCTGCCCACGCTGATCGACGCCTCGTGCGCCGGCGGCGGTCTGCTGCTGGAAGCCGTGAACATTCTGACCGACCGCGCCCCGGGCGCTGCACGCGAGCGCTGGGGCTTTGAAGGCTGGCAGCCGCACGACGCCGCCCTGTGGGAGCAGCTGCTTGCCGAGGCACGCGAACGCGAGGCGGCGGCGCGCGAGCGCCAGGTGCGCATTGTCGCCGTGGACATTGACCCCGCTGCCCGCAAGACTGCCGAGCGCATGGTCAAGTGCGCCGGCTACAAGCGTTTTGTCGACTTTTGCGCTGCCAAGCCAGCCACCGTGCTGGACCATGCAGGCGCTGTTGCCGGTGCCGCCGTGGTCGCAGACACCACCGAGACCCCGCTTTCGCTCATGCACGACGCCATGACGCTGGTCGGCGAGCTGCGCCGCGCGCCCGAGCTTGCCGCGGCGCCGGTCGCCGCGCTCACCCGCGATGGATTGCTGGCCCGCTCGCTCCACGCCGAGCCCGAGCGCTCGATCGCCGTCATGCCCAACAACGAGGAGGCGACCGTCGAAGTCTGGCCGTCGCTCGACCACGCCGCCGCAGCGTTTGAGGCTGCGACCAGCGCAGATGCCGAGGCCGAGGTTGCGGATACCAACGAAGTCAACGACAAAGCCGCCAGCACCCCCATGCCCGAACCTGCCGCCACACTCGACCTGGGCGACGGCAAGCCGCTGCCCGTGCTCATCCCCGAGTCCGAGCAGTTCGCCAACCGCTTGCGCAAGAACGCCCGTCTGCGCCGCAAGTGGGCAAAGCGCGAGGGCGTGAGCTGCTACCGCGTCTACGATGCCGACCTACCCGATTACTCCGCCGCCATCGATCTATACGAGGGCTGCCCGCAGACGCCGGGCCGCTGGCTCGTCATCGCCGAATACGCCGCGCCCAAGACCATCGATCCCGCGCTTGCCCAGGCCCGCATGCTCGACATTCTGGCCATCGCGCCGCGCATCCTAGATGTTCCCGCCGAGCACGTGCACGCCAAGGCCCGCATGCGTTCGCGCGGCGGCTCGCAGTACGGCAAGCAGGGCGCCGGCAAGGGCGGCTCGGGCGAGCGCGCCAATATCGCACGCCGTCGTCTGCCGCTCATCGAGGAGGGCGGCCTTACCTTTGCCGTCAACTTTGACGACTACCTGGACGTCGGCATCTTCTTGGATCACCGCGTCACCCGCAACCTGGTGCGCGAGCACGCCAAGCAGGCGCGGCGCTTTCTCAACCTGTTCGCCTATACCGGCACCGCTACCTGCTATGCGGCAGACGGCGGCGTCGAGGAAACTGTGACGGTCGACCTCTCCAACACCTACCTGGACTGGGCCGAGCGCAATATGCGCCAGAACGGCTTTGTTGGTCCGCAGCATCATTTTGTGCGCGACGACGTGCTTGCCTGGATTCGCGACCAACGCCAGACGCGCAACCGCTGGGACCTGATTTTTGTCGATCCGCCCACGTTTTCGAACTCCTCAAAGATGGGCCGCCGCACCTGGGACGTCCAGCGCGACCATGTTGAGCTTTTGGCCGGCGTATCGCGCCTGCTCGCACAGGGCGGCCACGCCATCTTTAGCTGCAACCTGCGCGGCTTCCGCCCCGAGACGCGCAAGCTCGCGCGCGCGGGCGTCGTGCTAGAGGACATTACGGCGCAGACCATCCCGGAGGACTTTGCGCGCAACCAGAAGGTGCACCATTGCTATATCGTGCGCCGCCTGCCCATCGAGGACGCCATGGCCGAAGTCGGCTTTAGCGCCGAGGAGATTGCAGAGCGAACCGAAGAGCTGCGCAACCCCGAGGCCCGCAAGCCCCGCGCAACGACGCCCGCGCAAGCGCAGGCCGGAGATCGAGGGTCGCGCGGCGACGGCAAGCCTGCCTGCGCCGGCAAGCCCAAAAAGAAGAAGTTCTACGCCAGCAAGCCCAAGGGCAGATAAACCAAGTTGCGGTGGAATACGGACTGTTTTGCCTGGAATTAGGCAAATTTAGACCGTATTTCACCGCAACTCATATTGGGATGGTGGTTGGCGATCTAGCCTTGGGTGACCAGGCGATAGCCGATACCCACGTGCGTCTGGATATAGCGCGGATGCGCCGGATCGGACTCGATCTTCTTACGCAACGTGCCCATAAAGACACGAAGGCTCGCCAGGTCGCTCTTAGTTGCCGTGCCCCAAATCTCGTGCAGGATAAACTGGTGCGTCAGCACCTTGTCGGCGTTGTGCGCCAGCAGGCACAAGAGCTTGTACTCGATCGGCGTCAGATGCAGCTCCTCGCCATCCATCGTGGCGATGCCGGCATCAAAATCGATATGCAGCTCACCGGTATCGAACGAGCCCTCGGAGGCAACGCCGCCCGTTTGCGCATACGAAAGGCGCCTGAGCGTCGTGCGAATGCGCGCGAGCAGCTCCTCGACCGAAAACGGCTTGGTCAGGTAGTCGTCGGCACCGGCATCGAGTGCGCGAATCTTGTCCGCATCCTCGCTGCGCGCCGAGACCACAATGATCGGCATGCCCGACCATGCGCGCACCGACTCCACCACCTTGACGCCGTCCATATCGGGCAGGCCCAGATCGAGCAGCACAATACTCGGTGCCTGCGATGAGGCGGCGGCGATGGCGGCATGGGCGGTCTCCACGGCCATATGGCGCAAGCCGTGCGCCTCGAGCGCGGCAACGATAAGGTTGCGGACGGCGGGGTCGTCCTCAACGACCAAGATGAGCGGTTTCATGGCAGAGTTCGACACAGCGTTACTCCTTATCAAACGAAACGTCGGCGGCGGGAAGCCCAATCGTAAAGACCGAGCCGTGCGGGTCCGCCGCGGCAACCTCTATGCTACCGCCATGCGCCAACATAATGGATCGACAGAGCGAAAGTCCCAAGCCCACGCTGCGATGGCTATCAGCCAAGCCATGGTTGACAGTGTAGAACGATTCAAAGATCCGGCCCTGCTCCTCGGGCGCAATACCGGGACCGTCATCGGCGACGGAACATGCCACCTGTCCATCGTTCGCCATAATCGAGATCACGATATGCGAGCCCGACGGCGTATAGGCAATAGCGTTGTTCACCAGGTTCACCACCAGCTGCACCATCAGGCGCGCATCGACGTTGACGAGCGCCGGCTCGTCGCACGGCACCACCTTAAGATCGTGCTCGCGTACAGCCGGATTCACGTGGCGCAGCGCCTCCTCGACGATATCGTCCATGAGCTCGAGCGTGGTCGACAGATGCATGCCGCCGCCCTCGAGCTTTGTGATGGCGAGCAAATTCTCGACGGTGGCGTTGAGCCATTGCGCATCCGAACGAATGGAAAGGAGCATGCCGCGGCGCGTCTGGCTATCGAGCACGGCCGTGCCGGTCGAACCCTGGTCGAGTAGCACGTCGGCATTGCCCGAAATGCTGGTAAGCGGTGTGCGCAGATCGTGCGAGATAGAGCGCAGCAGATTGGCGCGCAGCTGTTCGTTTTTGGCGAGCACCGCCGCCTCCTCGCGGGCCTCCATGGCGCGGGCGCGATCGAGTGCCAGCTCGCCTTCGCTCACGATGGCGTCGGCAAGTGTCCGTTCCTCGTGCGTCAGCACGTCGGGCTCGGCAACGATAGCCAGCACGCCCACCACCGAGGCGGGGTCGCCCGAGCGCACGAAGCTGTCGCCTGCGCAAACCGTCAGGTAGACGCCATAAAACGCCGAGCCGCCATAGGTGGCATCGAGCGGCGTTCCCACATAGGCGGACGCCGAGAGCCGCGGCGGCATCTGGGGCGTCAGCTGGTGCACCGGCGAGGCGTCACCCACGGCCGTGTACGTCGCACGCGGCAGCAAGTCATCATCGTCGGCGTCGGCGCTGTACCACACGACCGGACAGCCCGAAAGACGCGCCAGCTGCGTTGCCATGGCATGCACAATCTGCTGCTGATCGGAACACCGCTGCAGCATGCGGTTGGTCTCGAGCACCATATGCGTGCGACGGTCGCTGGCGGCAGCCTGTGCCAAGGCGCGGCGCAGGGCCAACGCAATCGAGCTCGACACAAGCGAGACCACAAACATGATGAAGAACATGCCGGGATAGACGCGGTCGATAAACGATAGCGAGCAGCGCGGGTCGACAAACAAGAAGTTGTAGAGCGCTACGGCGGCAGCCGAGCTCAGCAAGCAATACAGACGGCTCCAGGTAAAGAATGCGCACAGCTGCACGGCGAACACATAGACGATCATGATGCTCGGCGCGAGACCAGGATGGTCGAGAAGCGCACCCACAATCGTCGCCGCGACCAGCAGCCCCGCCGATACGCAGGCGTCATACAGAGGGCTGCGACGTGTCAGCGTTGTGCGCCGCCACCAAAAGTTATCGGCAATATCGCCGTCCGCACGGACATCCATCGGCACCCCGCCCCTCTCTTAAAAACAAAAACCACCACAGAGGGGACAGCACCTTTGTGGTGGTTTCCCTTGTGGTGGTTCCAAGTGTATAGCCTTTGCAGTCTGCGGTCGTTAGACAAACAGCACGTGCGCGAGCAGGGCGCACACTCCTGTCCATCGAAGGCCAACTCCATGCAACTTGTCGGCGACTACGGGCGCTCGTTGGGGGCCAGGCGCTGCATCTTGTTCACAGCCTTGAACTTGGTGAACAGCGGCACATACTCAAAGCTCACGTTGGAGTTCTCCAGGCCATACCAGCGCGCCGGCGTACCGGCAAAGCGGCGGATGATGTACTTGAGCGTGATGGCCGTGCGCTCGCTCGGCTCCACGTCACTCTCGGGCGCCAGGAGCTTGCGGATCATGACGAACTTAAACGTACCGATGTTGCCCGGATCCTTGTAGACCGAGTAGTCATGCATCTGCGGCGGCAGCTCGCCAGTGGCGGCCAGATCCTGAACAACCTGGCGCAGGTAGGCGTTCACGCGCTGGTTAACCTTGTAGCCCAGGTACAGATGCACGCGGAAAACATAGTCGGTGCCAAACGTCTCGACCGAATAGGCAAAGGTATGCGGTTCGTCCATGGTCTCGACGTTCACGAACCACCAGGCGCGGGCGCGCTTGGGATGCTTGTCCAGAATCGAGTAGACGATATCGCGGTCGATGTAGTCGGTATTGGTGTCCTTGGTCAGGTACACGATGTTGTCGCTCATAAGCTCATAGCGATCGTCGTCGCGCAGGCGCTTGAGCTGCGGCAGATAGCTGCGCAGCGGCAGCAGCGTAAACTGACGCCGCTCGACCGCCGTGCCGTTGTACCAGCACAGCATAACGCCCATGATGAGCATGGCCATAAGAATAGTGAAATAGCCACCGTGGAAAAATTTGGTGAGCGAACTCACAAAGAAGAAGCCCTCGAGCAAAAGGAAGAACGCAACGAAGATATACGGGACGACCTTAAGGCCGCGATCAACATGCAGGTAGAAGAAGAGCAGCAGCGTCGTGCACATCATGGTCAGGGTGATCGCCAAGCCGTAGGCGGCCTCCATGTGCGCCGAGCTCTGGAACAGCAGCACCACGATGACGCAGCCCACAAGCATGACGTTGTTGACCATGGGAATATAGAGCTGGCCCTTGGTCTCGGCAGGATAGAAGACCTGCATGTGCGGCATGAGGTCCAGGCGGCTGGCCTCGGACACCAACGAGAAAGCGCCGGTGATGAGCGCCTGCGAGGCAATGATGGCCGCGACGGTGGAAAGGCCGACGGCAAAGGGACGCAGGCCCGGGGTGAGCATCTGGTAGAAGGGGTTGAGGTCGGCGATACCCATGAGCTCCGGGTTGCCGGCGTTGTTGATAAGCCACGCGCCCTGGCCCATGTAGGACAGCAGCAAGCAGCACTTAACGAACGGCCAGGTTGCGTAGATGTTGCCGCGGCCCACGTGGCCCATGTCGGAATAAAGCGCCTCGGCGCCGGTGGTGGCGAGGAAGCAGCTGCCCAGAATCATGATGCCCGCATGGTTGTTGGGGCTCAACAAAAAGGCGATGCCGCGCACCGGGTTGAGGCACAGCAGCACGGCGGGGTGCTGGAAGACAAAGAACAGACCCGTGCCGCCCAGGAACAGGAACCACAGCGTCATGATGGGGCCAAAGGCGTGGCCGATCTTGGCCGTGCCGATGCGCTGCACCAAGAAGAGCGCAATGATGATGGCAAGCGTGATGGCCACGACGCGGGCCTGATCGTCGCCCAGCACGGCATGGACTGCCGGAATGGTGCGCAGGCCTTCGATAGCCGTAGTCACGGTAACGGCAGGCGTAAGGATGCCATCGGCGAGCAGTGCCGCGCCGCCCAGCATGGCGGGGATGATGAGCCATTTGCCGCAGCGCTTAACCAAGCTGTACAGAGCAAAGATGCCACCCTCGCCATGGTTGTCGGCGCGCAGCGAGATGAGCACGTACTTGACGGTCGTCAGCAGCGTGACCGTCCACACGACAAGGGAGAGCGCGCCGAGCACGAACTCCTCCGTGACGCTTCCGATGCCGCCGTTGCCGGCAACGAGCGCCTTGGTTACATACATGGGGCTGGTGCCGATATCGCCATACACCACGCCCAGCGTGACGAGCATCGCCGAGATGCTCACAGGAATCGCAGCGTGCGAGGCTGCCTCCTTGGCCTTTTGTTCCATAAGCCGGTTTCCTCCCAACTTTAACGTTCGAGGGGATTATAGATAATCGTCCCATGTTTTAATGCACTGTTTTCCCAGCTAGATAAACATTTATACGGCCTTTAGGCCACCGCGGCGATATGGAATGTGACAAAGGGACTGTCCCTTTGTCACATTCGTCATTTTCCGAGCCAGTTTTTGAACCACCACTCCATGGATCGGCTCATCTCGGCCATAAAGGGGCTCGTGTGCTTGCGGGTGTAGATATCCACGACGCGCTCCCCCACCTCGCGGGCATGCGGACGGAACATCGCGTCCATCTCGGCCACCTGCGCATCCATGGTCGCGGCATCGGCGCGGCGATAGCGCTCCTCGTGCACCAGGTTCACCACGGGATGCGCAATCGCCGGGCGCTCCTTGCGGGGCGTGCCGATGATGAGCATCGACAGCGGCATGGTATAGGGCGGCAAGTCCAGCAGCGCAGCAACTTCCTCGGCGTTCTCGACGACATCGCCGATATAGCAGCTCCCCAGCCCCAGGGCCTCGGCGGCGACCACGGCGTTTTGGGCAGCGATCACGGCATCCTGCGCCGCGATGGCAAAGTCGCCTAAACCCGGCGCGCGGCGGGGCGCCTTGCCCGTGCGCTCGACAAACTCGGGCTCAAAGCAACCCACGTGCTCAAACAGATCGATCCACTTGGCATAGTCGACCACAAATATAAGTGCCCAGGGCGCCTTGGCAATCATGGGCTGGTGGTCGCACAGGTCGGCCAGGCGATCGAGCGTTGTCTGCTCGCGGATACTCACGATGGAATACATCATCATGGCGCCTGCCGACGGCGCGCGGCTCGCCGCATGCAGAATCGCCGCCCGCTGCTCGTCGGTCACCGCTACGGGACGGTCGTTGTCATCGCGCGCAAAAGCGCGTGTGGACGAACGGTGCTCCAAAATGTCCAGCACCGCGTTGCCCGTGGTCTCGACCGGATAGCCGCCCGCGCCCATGCCAGCGCCCACGTCGCCCGCACTCGTCATACAAACCTGCTCGTTCATCGCCTTAACCTCGCCATTTCTTTAAGAAGCCTTTACGTTTCCGTGTAATTCCCGTCCATTATCGCGCAGGTCGCCACTACATTGCGCCACACCGCCACACATGCGCGCTAATATGGCTGGTTGTTGTGCGCAGCCACCAATCGCAGCGCATATCTTGGTAACAATCGGGTAAACCCCCGCTTTCGTAGTTTTAAGTTTGTGAGGAGTCTCAGCATGTTCGCAGCCGCCATCTCGCTCGTCGGTCTTGCGGCGACCGTCTTCCTTGTCTTGCGCGAGGCCAAGGCCATTCGCGCGCAGTCGGGCACCGTTGCCAAGGGCGCTCTTGCCTGGAGCGTCGCCTTCGGCCTGTTCCAGCTCTTTTTGACCATTTGGGGCGCCATGGGCCTCGTCGCCCAAAACGAGCCGCTCGCCTTTGTGATGCTCATCCTGACCAACGCCATCCTCACCGGCTGCGCCTGGGCCAGCATCGCACGCGACCGCATCGCCCCGCGCGTCTTTGCGTTCGCCGCGCCCGACGCCCCCGCCCCCACCGGCAAGCTCGCCCGTCTGCGCGGCGCCTTTGTGGGCAAACCGCTCGTCGCCGCCGTGCTGTGCCTGCTGCTCGCCGGCGTCTTTGCGCTGCTGGGCATGGAGGTCTCGTCCAACCACGACTTTACCTGGGTCTACCCCCTATGCATACTGCTCGAGTGGGCCATCATCACCACGCTCATGGTCGGCCTGTTCTTCCTGTTCCAGCGCCGCGGCGCAGCTCCCGCCGTCCTGGCCTTCGCCCTCTTTATCCTGGGCATTGCCGAGTTCTTCGTCATCACGTTTAAATCCATGCCCATCCAGCCGGGCGACCTTTCGGCCATCTCCACCGCCGCCGCGGTCGCCGGCAACGGCTACACCTACTCGATCTCGCTGTTCTGCGTGCTGTCCATGGGCTTTACCGCCATCGCCATGCTGCTATGCGAGTACGCCGGCCTGGTAGCACCGCACCGTCAGAAGGGTGCCGTCAACGCCAAGCGCATGCTGCTCACCAACCTGCTCGTGGCGGTGCTGTGCCTGGGCGGGGTGACCGCGCATGTCACGCTTATCGACTACTACAACACCCTCGGCATCACCGTCTACACCTGGCGCCCGCTCGAGAGCTACTGGCGCGAGGGTTATCTGCCTGCCTTTATTAGTGCGGCACAGTCCATCAAGCCGCCCAAACCCGCCAACTACTCCGCCGACGACGCCAAGGCAACGCTCAAAAAGTATGCCAAGGCCTATGACAAGTCCGATGCCGCCACAAGCGACGCCCGTACCGCCGCCCAAGAGCAGTTCGATAGCGAGAAGCCCACGGTCATCGCCATTATGAACGAGACCTTCTCGGATCTTTCGATCTATCAGGAGATGCACGCCGGCTACGAGGGCCCACAGTACTTTAAGAACCTGTCCGACTGCCTCAGCCGCGGCAAGCTCTACGTGAGCGCCTACGGCGGCGGCACCGCCAATACCGAGTTTGAGTTTCTGACCGGCAGCTCCATGGCCAACCTGGGCTCGGGCGTGTACCCCTACACCATCTACAACATGGAAACGACCGGGAACCTGGCAGAGCAGTTCAAGTCGCTCGGATATTCCACAACGGCCATGCACCCCAACCACGCAACCAACTGGAACCGCGAGAACGTCTACAAGGACTTTGGCTTTGACCAGTTCCTGTCTATCAACGACTTCCAGGGAGCCGACACCTTGCGCGGCATGGTGACCGACCAGGCAACCTACGACAAAATCCTTGAGCTGCTCAACCAGAACGCCGACCCGCAGTTCATCTTTGACGTGACCATGCAGAACCACTCGGGCTACGATACGGGCCTGCTGCCGGCAGATAAGCAGATGCACCTGAACATCGACACGACCGATCTGGACGCCAAGACCATCGAGGACGGCACACTCTCCGATGTCGACGAGTACGTCTCGTGCATCGAGCAGTCCGACCAGGCGCTGCGCTACTTCCTCAATGCCCTGCGCAATCTCGACCGCAAGGTGGTCGTGGTGTTCTGGGGCGACCATCAGCCGTTCTTCCCGTCCAAGTTCAACGATAAGTGGTTTACCGGCGAGGACGACGCTACGCATCAGGAGCGCCTTTGGCAGACCGACTACATCATCTGGGCAAACTACGACGTTGCCGGCTGCGACCAGACGAGCGAGGTCGACGACCTGTCCACCAACTACCTGTCCACCCAGCTGATGCAGCTGATCGGCGCACCACTGACCGACTACCAGAAAGCGCACATGACGCTGCGCAAGTCGCTGCCCGCCATCAACTCGGTGGGCTACGAGGACGCTAGCCTGCGCTGGGCGCTCTCCTCCAACGTCACCGGCGACGACGCCGTCGCCGCAGCGGCCACCAAGGCGCGCGAGGATTACGCCAAGATGCAGTACTACGAGATGTTCCGCGACGGCAAGAACGTGTACACCGAGCACCTCCAGACCGAGGCCAACGAGACCGACCCCAATCTGGCACCGGGTACGACCAAGATCAAGTAGCGGCGCATCTTACCTGGTTCGTCTGCCCGGCGGCGCGGAACGTAAGGTTCCCTGCTCGGACAGTCCTGCTCGCACGGAGAGCACATTAAGTGCTCTCCGGCTCGTGCGGAACCCGCGATGAACCTTACATTCCGCGTCGCCGGGCAGACGCCTCGGTGTTGAAGCGCGGCTTGTCATGGGGGCATCTGCAACATATATAAGATGAAGGCCACGTTACGTGGCCTTCTTTGTATCCGGAAAGCGTATCCCGGAATCTGCCTTCGGAATGGGACGCAGTTTCCGCTTGAGGGCCTGTTGGGAAAGCGCATCCCACTTCAAGAGTAAATTCCGGGTCGCACTTTCCGCTAAGGCTCTCAACCGGAAAGTACATCCCGTTCCAAGCCTTAATTCCGGGACACAGTTTCCGGACAGGGCGTAAAGCGGAAAGTGTATCCCAGTCTGCGCGCCGATTCCGGGACGCACTTTCCGAAACCCCGCCCATCTGGAAAGCCCGTCCCACGCTCAATACATCCAGCGAACGCATGCGAGCGTGTCGTCCAGGACGGGCTCGTCATCGGGGTGATGGAAAATGTCATCCCAAACGCTTGCCACGGTTGCGTCCGCGAGTGTCAAGAAAAAAGCCTCGAGAATTTCGAGGCTTACGCTTCTGTATTATTTCGCACGCACGACGGCGATAGACCTACTCGCCCAGCACGGCCTTCTTGGCGGCTGCCGCTATGTTGTCCAGATCTTCCTTGGTCGGATGGTCCTTCGCGGCAACCCAGTTGTCGAGTAGCATCTTAGCGCGGGCGTTGTCGGGATCTTGCTCGAGCATGGCCTCGTAGCGCTGCTTGACCGCAGGGCCCATCTTGCCCTGGCACATCGCCCAGCCTACAAGCTCGGCATCATTGGCCAAATTGGAGGTCACGCGATCGATAATCTGCTGATAATAGCTCTGGTCGGCGCCAAAACCGCAGGTGCCAAACAGGAAGACGCGCTTGCCGTGCAAGGTGGAGAGCAACGCCGCGACCGAAGGCGTGCACGCGCCCTTGTCACACCAAAAACCGACGAGCACCGTGTCGGCCGCGCAGGCGCCCTGCGCCTCGAGCGCAACCTGATCTGCATCCGCATCGTCGCTCAACGCCGCGGCATGGACAAACTCAACACCCGCAGCCTGCAGAGCGCGCTTGATCGCACCCGAAACCATCCTGGTATTGCCGCTCTTGCTGTTAACCACCAAAGAGCACGTCATAGTCACGCTGCCTCGTTTCCCCCAAAACTAAAGCCACTAATGCAATTTATTAGATGAATATCTTAATACCAACGTGACAGATGTAAACCACCTGCCGCTAATCGGTGGCCCCTACTGGGCAAACTGGCTGCGGTAAAGATCGGCATAGAAGCCGTCTGCCGCCAGCAGCTCGTCGTGTGTGCCGCGCTCGATAATCTCGCCGTCGCGCATCACCAGAATGCAGTCGGCGTTGCGAATGGTGCTCAGGCGGTGCGCCACCACAAAGCTTGTGCGACCGGCCATGAGCTCGTCGAATGCCGCCTGCACCTGCAGCTCGGTGCGGGTATCGATGCTCGAGGTCGCCTCGTCCAGCAGCAAGATCGCCGGGTCGGTGAGCATGACGCGCGCGATGCACAGCAGCTGTTTTTGACCCTGGCTAAACGTGCCGCCGTCCTCGCCAATCACCGTGTCGTAGCCCTGCGGCAGCTGCACGATAAACTTGTGCGCATGCGCGCGCTTGGCAGCTTCGATAACCTGCTCGCGCGTGGCATCGGGACAGCCGTAGGCGATGTTATCTGCCACCGTGCCCTCGAACAGCCACGTATCCTGCAACACCATGCCAAAGGCACGGCGCAAGCTTGCGCGCGTGTATTCACGCGAGGAACGGCCATCGACCGCAATGCGGCCGGCATCGATATCATAAAAACGCAGCAGCAAATTGATGAGCGTTGTCTTGCCACAGCCCGTAGGGCCGACCAGGGCAAAGCGCATGCCGGGCTTGGCCTCGATGCAGATATCCTGCAGCAGCTTGCGGTCGGACACGTAGCTAAAGTCCACATGCTCAAAGGCGACCTCGCCCTGCGGTGCGGCAAGCTCTACAGCGTCCGACGCGTCGGGCTCCTGCTCGCGCGCATCGAGCAGCGCAAACATGCGGCGCGCCGAGGCATACGCCGCCTGGATCTGCGTAATAACGTTGGTGACCTCGTTGAACGGCTTGGTGTACTGGTTAGCATAGGACAGGAAAATCTGCACGCCGCCCACCGTAAGCGCCGCCGGCACGCCCGTGATCACGCCCACGCAGCCGATCACAGCGACCACGGCATAGATGATGTTATTGATAAAGCGCGTGCCGGGGTTGGAGAGCGAACCCATAAACTGTGCACGCTCACCTGCCGTATAGAGCTCGGCGTTGAGCGCGTCAAAGCGCGCTTGGGCGTTCGGGCCGTAGGCAAACGCATCAACCAGCTTTTGCTCGCCCACATACTCCTCGATATGACCACCGAGCTGCCCTTGAATGCGCTGCTGTGCCGTAAAGCTCTTGTTGGAAAGCCTGGCGATGGCGCCGGCTGCAAAAATGGAAAGCGGCGTGACGAGCACCACCACGAGCGTCATGGTCAGGTTGATGGAAAGCATAAACGCGAGCGTGCCCACGATGGTGATAACGCCGG
Source organism: Collinsella sp. LCP19S3_B6 (assembly GCF_052121815.1). Taxonomy (NCBI): domain Bacteria; kingdom Bacillati; phylum Actinomycetota; class Coriobacteriia; order Coriobacteriales; family Coriobacteriaceae; genus Collinsella; species Collinsella sp. LCP19S3_B6. The sequence continues at coordinate 54,701 of NZ_JBQKDN010000008.1, read as the reverse complement.
TGAAAAGCTGGGTAAAGCCCTGCAGCAGGCCATCGCCCACCTGATCGACATCGTTAACCACGCGGCTCATGAGGTCGCCGTGGGCGTGGCTGTCGATAAAGCTGAGCGGCATGCGGCTGAGCTTGTCGCTCGCCTCCACGCGCATGTCGCGCACCGTCTCGTAGGACAGGCGGTTTACGCAGTAGCCCTGCAGCCACTGAAAGGCCGCGGCCCCCACCACGACGAGCGCGAGTCTGGTAACGAGCGGCAGCAGCGCATCGAAGTCCACCTGCCCGGCGGCGACAATCAGGTCGATGCCCTCGCCGACGAGGATGGGCGTGTAGAGCTGCAAGATCACCGAAGCGGCGGCACTCACAAACGACGCTACAAACGAAATGCGGTGCGGACGAACATAGCCCAGCAGGCGGCGAGTTACCGCGCCCACGGGATAGCGCTCGGGATCGCCGGGCTGGCGCGGACCGTCGCCCAGGTCGTTGAGGTTATCGTTGCCGGACACGTTGGCCGTCATCGTGGCGACCGAACCGGAGGATGTGTAGGGATTCATTTAGCAGCCCTCCTTTGCGCAGACGGATGCGGGGGCGGTCGGGGCGCCTGGGACGGGCGCGGGGCTTGGAGCGGGCGTGGGCGCCGTACTCCTCTGCTGACCCTCGAGCTCCTCGCGGCGAAGCTGCGACTGGCAAATCTCTCGGTAGAGCTGGCAGCTTGCATACAGCTCATCGTGCGTGCCCAGGCCCGCGACCGAGCCGTGGTCGAGTACGCAAATCACGTCGACGTCGCGCACGGTCGAGACGCGCTGGCTCACGATGATGGTCGTCAGCGGCAGCCCGCCCTCGGCGGCACCGCGCATGCTGCGCTCGCGGATGGCGTGGCGAAGCGTCGCATCGGTCTTAAAGTCGAGCGCCGAGGCGGAGTCATCCATGATCAGGATCTGCGGAGAGCCCACCAGGGCACGTGCGATGGTCAGGCGCTGGCGCTGGCCACCGCTAAAGTTCTTGCCGCCCGCCTCGACCGGGGCGTCGAGCCCCTGCGGCTTGTTGCGCACAAACTCGCTGGCCTGCGCCATATCGAGCGCCGCCCAAAGCTCCTCGTCGGTTGCCGCCTCGTCGCGCCAGGTCAAGTTGCTGCGGATAGTGCCGCTCACCAGCGATGCACGTTGCGGAACGGTCGCAACCACACGGCGCAGCTGGTCGAGCGGCCAGGTGCGCACGTCGGCGCCCATCACGCTCACGCTGCCGGTGCTCGCATCGTACAGGCGTGGGATAAGCGAGACGAGTGTGGACTTTCCGCTACCCGTGCCACCGATAATGCCGAGCGTTTTGCCCAGCGGCAGTTCCAGGGTCACATCGTTGACGGCGTTGGCAGCGCCGGCGCCAAACGAAAAGCTCGCATGGTCAAAGCTCAGTGCGGGAACCGGAACAGCGCCACCCGCCAGTTCGCTCGGCTTGGGCAGCGCGACCGGCTGATTGCCCTCGTCGGTGATGCTCGGCTCACAATTGAGCACCTCGTTGATGCGCGACGCGCTGGCGCTCGCCTTGGTAAAGACCACGACCAGGTTGGCGACGTACACGATGGAGGTGAGCGTCTGCGTCATGTAGTTGACGAACGCCATGACCTGGCCCTGCGTAAGCTCACCCACGTTGACCTGGATGCCGCCCACCCACAGGATGGCGCACACGCCCAGGTTCATCATCAAAAACGTGACGGGGTTAAGGATTGATGAGAGCTTGCCCACCGCGATGGCAACATGCGCCTGCTCATCGGCGGCTAGGGCAAAACGCTCGCGCTCGTGGTCTTCGCGCACAAACGCGCGGACCACGCGGGCACCCGAAAGCCCCTCGCGGCAGACAAGCGCGATGCGGTCGAGCTTTGCCTGCAGCTGCTTGTAGTACGGAATGCAGCGCGCCATGACAAACCAAAACACCAAGCCGATGGCAGGCGTGCAGATCAAGAAAATCACACCGAGCTTAAGGTCGATGGCAAGGGCCGCGCACATGGAGCCCACCGCCAAAAAGGGCCAGCGGATGAGCATGCGCACGCCCAGCGCCACGGCAAGCTGCACCTGGTTGACGTCGTTGGTGATGCGCGTGATGAGCGACGGCGTGCCAAAGCGGTCGAGCTCGGCATAGCTCAGCTTATTGATGTGCTGGTAGAGTGCGCCGCGAATGTCGGTGCCCATGCCCTGCGAGGTGAGCGCCGCCATCTTTTGGCAGACGAGCGTAAACGAGATGCCGATCACAGCCATGGCGGCGAGCACCATACCGTAGTGGACGACGGCGTTGACATCGCGTGCGCCAATACCCTTATCGATCATCTGGGCAATCACGAGCGGCGTAAGTAGGTCAAAAATCACTTCGATCAACTTACACGCAGGGCCAATCACCATATACCGGCGAAACTTACCACCAAAACGCCTGAGCAGCTCAATCATAAAAAGGCGCTCCCCATCATCATCTCTCTTCAATCTGATTCATGATAGTACGGCGAGCCCTGGAGATGCGTAAGCAACTCGTTACAGATGTAAGGGCGACGGTCACTAGCGCCCAAGGCATGTAGCAGCCGATGTTTTGGCAACGCCAGCGAGCGCCGCAAGACACGGGATTGAGTTGTTCAGATAAATGCGCCCTCTACGGGTGATTTTTGGACGAAGTGGTCCCGGTGCCGGCGGGCTGTTTGGTAGTCGAGCGATCCCGCAGGCAAAGCCGAGGACCAGCGAGACACCAAATACCCCATCACCTCTTGGACCGCGTTACCATCGATGTTTTGCCAAAGCCAGCGAGCGTCACCCAGAGCGAACAAGTTGGCATGAAAAAGGCAAGGCATAGACCTTCTGGTCATGCCTTGCCTTTTGAATGACAAATTGTCGCTCTGGGTGACGCGCAGCGTCGAGCATTGCGCGGTTTGGTAAAGCCGCGCAAAAAGAAAGCCCGTGCGCTCGATGGATTCGGATGCCCGACAGAGGCTCCTTATGGCTGCTTCCTTCCGGACCTGACCAGATTCGGAACATATCGTCATCCGAACCCATCGAACGCGCTAGGCGCTCGATATATATTACCTGCTCCCGTCTAGCAGAGCAAGATGCCCCGCGGTTAAAGGGAAAACCACATGAGTGCACGGCGGCAAAAAGGCGCGGTCGCAAGTATGCGACCGCGCCCCATCAGTTGCTTCGCAGAGAGCACTCAAGCGTTGCGTAAGCGCTGGGAAGCGAAACGTCGTTCGACGTCAACGCCGTTACTAATTACGGCGCTTGAGGATAATGCCGGCAACGCAAACGGCTGCACCGGCTACGACCAGCCCAATGACGGGCAGAATTGAGAAGGTATCACCCGTCATCGGCATAGCGCCCTTCTCGCCCTTCGTCGTCTTGACGGGCTTCTTATCGCTCGGCTTCGTGGGTTTAACCTCGGGCTCGGGCTTAGGCTCGGGAGCAGCAACCGTGTAGGTAACCGTCGGAACCGGGAACTCATACGCATCGCCAGGCATGCCGTTGCCGTCAACGGGATGCAGAGTCGCGCTCTCGTTGACCTTAAGAGTATGGGTGCCGGCCTCGGTGGGCTTATTCACCAATACCTCGCTGTACGTAAGGACAACCGGTTTAGCGGGCACCGCGGCCTCGTTGAGAGTGAAGACGAGCTTCTCGTTCTCCCCTGCCGTGTACTTGAGGGTGAAGCGATAGGTGCCGTCCGCACGCTTGCCAAAGCCATAGGTGGTCTCGTCGATCTTCTCGGGCGCAAGGTCCTCGCCCGCAACATTCAGGCTGATCTTACTGGCATCGTTCACAAAGTCAAAGTTGTTGCCAATAAGGTCCTCGACAGTCGAGTCGGCAGCGATCTTGTCCACGAGCTTGGCCTTGAGCTTATTGAAGTCGGTGTCGAGCTGGCCGTTGTTGGAATTCCTGGTGAGGTACTGCAGGAATACCTGGCCATCTTTAAAGTCGGAGATGTTCTTGTAGTAGACGTTCATGTCGTAGCCGGCCTTGGCCATCGACTGGAACGTGTCGTCCGTGCTCCAGAACGCGACGTCGATGTTGCACGGCGCGTTCACGTCGACGGGGATGGGGTTCGTGGTGCCGTTATTGGCGGCGGCGTCGGTGTACTCGTAGTCGTACTGGGCCCAGTTCTTGTCAGAGTTCTCATACTGGTCGCGATAGTACTTAAGATACTCGCCGAGCTTCTCGGGGCTCTTCATGGCCTGCGAGAAAATGAAGTTAGAGCCGTCGGAGAACTTCTTCCAGTCGTTCTTGAGATTGTACTCGCGAGACTGCCACTCCCAGATACCGCCCATTTTGTTCGATCCATAGGGGTATGCAGCGTGGGTCTCTGGATTCGTCTGCTTGGTTGGATCGCCAAACGACCTCGTATACGGTTTGGTGTAATCGCCGTTCTTGCAGTAAAGGTAGGTTGCACCGTCACTAATAAGGATCACGTGCTTGTTCTCGGCCTTAACGGCGGTATCCGCGTCGAGGATGCTCTTTGCGGCAAGAAGGCCGGCGTGCATGTTGGTGCCCGAATGCAGGCTCGAGTTCATTGCGTCCAGGATGTCATCATACCCCGTGACGACGTCCGTCAGCGGCTGCTGGATGTTACCGACCTTGTTGAAGAGGACTACGCCGACCTTGATATCCAGGCCGTCTGCCTTGGCCTTCTGGCTGATCTGGCCCAGGAAGTCCTTCGCCTGGTTGTAGATGTCCATCTGCGCTGAGGCGCCGGACTTGTCGAGCACAAACACAACGTCGGACGGCTCGGCCTCGCGCTTGCCCGGGAACGAGAGGGTGACCTTGGTCTCCAGGTTCTCGTCAAGCTCGGTCGCCGTCTTCTGATTCTGCTCTAACGTGGACGATTGCCCGGAGCCCCCCCCCCACGGCATCGTCTGCGAATGACATAGTCGCCGGAGTGGCCATGCCTAACGTCAGCGCCAACACCGCGCCAACCGTAACCGCGCGCTTAAGCGTATTTCCCAATCTGTGCATCCTAGCCCCTTTCATATAATTTCCGTTTGCAGACAGGTGCATACGACACCAGTGATACAGCAATAGTATAGACCGTAAAATGCCAACGTAATTAACATATATTTACAAATAACGAGCTGGACAGGCAAATCAGATTGGATATTTATATCTATATGCGACCAAGATCGTATGCTCGGACAGCCCCCTCGCCTGCGCACGCCAAATTGGCTACAGCCTCCTGCATGCTAAGCGCTTCCTCAAGGCTCATGGGCTTGCGGCAGACCGGCAGAACCAGATCGACACCCTGCCCATACACCGCATCCAGGTTGTCGGCACGACCGCCCACGACGGCGACCACCGGCTTGCCATATCGCTTCGCACGACGGGCCACACCCACCGGCGCCTTACCGGCGGCAGACTGCTCATCCATGTTGCCCTCGCCTGTAATGACCAGGTCGACATCGCGCACGCGCTCGTCAAACCCCACGAGGTCGAGCACGGTTTCCACACCCGAGCGCAACTCGGCGCCGAGCGCCAACAGTGCGGCACCCAGACCGCCGGCGGCACCAGCGCCGGGCACGCCGAGCACCGAGCCAAATGTCCGTGCACCCTCGGGCACACGCAATAGCCCCTGCTCACGCGCCTCGACAATCGCCGCATCGAGCAGGCGACCATAGCCGACCATCCAACTGTCGTACTCGTAGAGCGCCTCGGCGTCATCCGTCGGCAGGCCCTTCTGCCCGCCAAACACCGCCAGGGCGCCCCGGCGTCCCACGAGCGGGTTCTCGACATCGGAAAGCACCACGATACGAGCGCCGTTCAGCGCCCGAAGCGCTGGCGCCAAATCGATACTCGCCACGTGTTCAAGGCCCGCAAGACCGGGGGCGATATTGCAGCCCTGATCATCGACCACACGCGCGCCCAACGCCTGCAGCATGCCGGCACCACCGTCGTTGGTGGCGCTGCCGCCCAAGCCAATATAGATCGTCTTTGCACCCGCACGAACCGCGCGAAGCATGAGCTCACCCACACCATAGGCTGTGGCCGCCAACGCCGCCGACTCCGTGCAAGGCGAATACCCAATGCCCGCCGCCTCAGCCATCTCAATTACAGCCGACTCGTGCTCGCCGTCTACCAGCATCCGGGCAGACACGCGGTCGTCCAAGGGGGCTGCAACCTCGCAGGTCACAAGCTCGCCACCGCAGGCGGCAACGGCGTCGAGCGTTCCCTCGCCACCATCTGCCAGCGGCAAAGCGCTCAGCTCGGCATCGGGCCACACCTGGCACACGCCTTCGGCAACGGCCGCCTCCGCCTGCGCGCTCGAAACGCTTCCCTTAAAGGAATCGATCGCCAACAGCACACGGCGGGGCCGGCGCTGCACAGGACCAAAGTTGAGCGTCTCGTCGGCGAGATTCCCAACACCCGCAAGTGCCTCGGCATGGACGGCATGCGCATCAAGGCTTAGACCGCAGCCGCACGCGGCGCCATCCACACCGCGCAAACCGGCAAAATAGCCGCTCAACACCTCACGACACTCGTCTGCCAGCACGCCGGCGGTCACATTAAACCGATGGTTCAGGCGCGAATCGGCATTGAGGTCATACAGCGAGCCCACCGCGCCCGCTTTGGCATCGGCCGCGCCATACACGCAACGCCCCACGCGCGCGTTAACCATAAGCCCCGCACACATGCAGCAGGGTTCGAGCGTCACGTAGACTGTACAATCGGAAAGGCGCCAACGCCCAAGCGTCTGAGCGGCGGCGCACAGGGCCAAAAACTCGGCATGTGCCGAAGGGTCCTGGTCGAGCTCACGGCGATTATGCGCCCTCGCGACAATCTCGCCCGCACGCACCACCACAGCACCAATCGGCACCTCGCCCACTGTCGCAGCGGCGCGCGCCTCCGCCAGCGCCTCGCGCATGAACTTCTCGTCGATTTCGGTGATCGTCATCGTTCGCCTTCCCTGTTGCAAATTCAAAACGATGCTATCATTACGACTCACGGAGAGATGGCAGAGCGGTTGAATGCGGCGGTCTTGAAAACCGTTGAGCGCGAGAGCGTTCCGGGGGTTCGAATCCCCCTCTCTCCGCCACCTTAGTGATTCACCGGCGTCATGGTGCGCTCAAACAGCGCATCGACCACGTCGGCCATCTCGGGTCGACGCTCAAGATCGTGGCCCGATTCCCACCAATTTGTGAACACTCGAATAATGCCACCGGCGATAAATTCCGATGTCGTCTCGAGCGAAACGGGCGCCAGGGCGTCTTCGGCAAGCGAGCTCATCACGCGCTCACGGATGGAATGCGCGATGCGGTCGCAAATCATGCCGGTCAGCATGCCCGACATGCTGCTCGCCAAAAGGTTATCCATGAGCTGCTCATGCGCCAGTACCATATTCATGGCATCGTCAAAGACCTCATGGCGAAGCGCCCGTACATCCACAAGCGGCTCCGCGTCCGCTGCGTCGGTCTGGTTTTGGGGCAAGCCCGTCATAAGCTCATCGATATAGAAGGCAAAATAATCGTTTTTATCGCGAAAATGCTTATAGAACGTCGTGCGGCGAATCAGGGCCCGGTCGCAAAGCATGGCAACCGTCAAATCCTCAAACCGATGCTCTTCCAAAAGCTCGGTAAAGGCGTCGAACAGGGCACGATAGGTTTTCTTGATGCGAAGGTCCATCCGTATCACCATCCTCAAGGCGTAGACAGCATTCCGTAATTTGTCGCATATCTTACACCTGTACCACCCGTTCGATATTGGCGCCCCCTCCCTGGTTGAAACAAAACGCTTACCGGAAAGTTCGGCACCGCCAAAGGTTGCGGGTATACTAGATACGTTATACCAACAACGGCCGGCGCAAAACGCCGCTGCCATTCGAAACGGAGACATCATGCTTCCCGTCATCATCGGTATCGTTGTTGTCGTTGTGATCGTCTGCGCCATCGCTGGCATCTACAACAACATGGTTACCAAGCGCAATCGTATCGATAACGCCTGGCAGAACATCGACACGCAGTTGCAGCGCCGCAACGACCTGATCCCCAACCTGGTCGAGACCGTCAAGGGCTACGCCAAGCACGAGCAGGACACGCTCGCCGCCGTGATCAACGCGCGCAACACCGCCGTAAGCGCCACCACCCCCGAGGCCAAAATGGAAGCCGACAACGTGCTGACCGGTGCACTGCGCCAGCTCTTTGCCGTGGCCGAGGCCTACCCCGACCTTAAGGCGAACACCAACTTTATGCAGCTCCAGGCTACGCTCGAGGACACCGAGAACAAGGTGAGCTACGCGCGCCAGAGCTACAACGACTGCGTGCTCAGCTACAACAACGCCATCCAGACGTTCCCGGCTGTTATCTTTGCCGGCATCTTCCAGTTTAAGGAGCGCCAGGGCTTCGAGGCCGCCGAAGCTGCCCGCCAGGCACCGACCGTCAAGTTCTAACAGATCCGCAGCGTATCCTTAATCGGGTATATGCATAAACCGTCCCGTCGAATGCATACTTCGGCGGGACGGTTGCTTTTTGCCCACAGGTACCCCAGAGGGCGGCGTGCAAATTTTGGAGTTTTCAGCATCCTGGAGCCCAAAGGAACAGGAGTGGGCCCACAAAACCGCGTTGAAAACCCTGATTCTGAGCCCTCAGCACCTCAGGGAGCACTCATTTTCTACAGGATGCGGCTCACGGCGCCTGACTTTCGCCCAAAATCCCGTATGCATGCGCACCCGGCTGCTGAAAACTCCCAAAAATGTACGCCCCGTCCCACCCCAGGCGAGCGGCAACCGGAAAACCGCGCACGCACCTCTTCCTGGTGCGCGGTTTTCCTACAGAACTGCGCGGGGTCACTAGGGCCAAGCTCCTTATGGAGCCCACACCCAGGCGCACTCCGCAGGACGAAAGAACCTCCGCCGCACGAAGTGCGCAGCGGAGGTTCTTTCATGCCCGAGGACGCGCCGGAAAGGAAGGTCGCCCTCGGGCCGGACAGCTAAGACAGCTTACGCGACGGTGTAAACCCAGTTGTGCTTATCCTCGACAGCACCAGACTGAATACCAGTCAGGGTCTCGCGAAGTTTCTTCATAACAGGGCCGATCTCGGTGCAGCCAGCCGGGAAGGTCACGGTCTCGTCGGCACCATAAACCTTGTTGTCAATCTCGCCGACCGGGGAGATAACAGCAGCGGTGCCGCACAGACCGCACTCGACAAAGGTGCCGGCCTTGACCTCGGCCCACTCGACGGGACGCTGATCAACGGTCATGCCCAGGTCCTGAGCGACCTGAACGAGCGAGCGACGGGTGATGGAGGGCAGGATCGAGTCGGTGTGCGACTGCGGAACGACGAGGGTGCCGTCCTCTTTCACGAACAGGACGTTGGCGCCACCGGTCTCCTCGACATAGGTGCGAGACTCGGAGTCAAGATACAGGTTCTCGGCATAGCCCTCGCGATGGGCCTCCATCGTGGGCTTGAGAGACATGGCGTAGTTCAGGCCGGCCTTGATGTTGCCGGTGCCATGCGGGGCTGCACGGTCATACTCGGAAACGCGCAGCTTAACGGGCTTAAGGCCGCCCTTAAAGTACGGACCGACCGGAGTCACGAGAATGCGGAACGTGTACTCAGGAGCAGGAGCCACGCCAATCACGTCACCAGAGCCAATCATAAACGGACGCACGTACAGGGTCGCACCGGAGCCGAAAGGCGGAACCCAGGCAGCATTGGCAGAAACGACCTGCTTGACGGCCTCAACGAACTTGTCCTTGGGGAACGGCGGCATCTCGAGGCGCTGGGCAGAGTTATACATGCGCTCAGCGTTCATGTCGGGACGGAAGCAGACGATGCTGCCATCCGCGGCGGTGTAGGCCTTCAGGCCCTCAAAGACCTCCTGGCAGTAATGGAAGATGCCGCCGCACTCGGAGACATGCATGGTGTGATCGGTGGTCAGGCCGCCCTCGTCCCACTCGCCATCCTTCCAATGAGCCTCGTAGCTGTAATCGGTCTTCATGTAGCCAAAGCCGAGGCTACCCCAATCGATATCCTTCTTCTCGACAGTCATATGTCGCTCCTTACATACACAGTTGCATACTCGCGAACCCGCACGCAAGGACCGAGGCCGACCGTGTCGCAACGTCGCACGCCCGGAGCGTAGAGCCGGACGGGACACGCGGGCAACATCGAAGCCGATGGCACGTCGATTCGCATGGACGAGATTGTACTCCCCGCGCGCGTCGGATAAAACGCTTTTCTTTAACTAAGTAAAGTATTTTCATTTGACCGAAGCAAAAGAGGCCCGCCACCGTAAGCGGTGACGGGCCTCTTTGACACTATTATTCGCGCCGGCTCGAGTTAGGCGTTCTATTTGCCCAGCTTAGCCTTAACCAGGCCGACTACAGTCGGGATGATCGACACGGCTACGATGCCAATGATCAGCAACTCAAAGTGCTCCTGCACAAAGGGGATGCCGCCAAAGAAGTAGCCCAGCAGTGTAAAGACTGTCGACCAGGTAATGCCGCCCAGCACGTTGTAGATGACAAAGTTGCGCCAGTGCATACCGCCCATGCCGGCAATGAAGGGCACAAAGGTGCGGATAAACGGGAAGAAGCGGCCGAGGAAGATGGCCAGGTGACCCCACTTGTCCAAGAAGTCCTCGGACTTTTTGATACGCTCGGGCGTCATGGCCTTGACCTTGCCCGAAGCGATGATCTTTTTGCCAAAGAAGTGACCGATCATAAAGTTGCACTGGTCGCCCAGGATGGCAGCAGCCCATGCTACGGCCAGCAGGGCCACGATGTTAAAGCCACCGTTATGGGCAAAGAAGCCCGAAGCAAACAGCAGTGAATCGCCGGGAAGGAACGGGAAGAACACCACGCCTGTCTCAATGAAGATAATGAGGAACACGCAGCCGTAGGCCATAAGCGGGCCGGCGGCGATCCAGCTGGCAATCGCGGTGCGCGGGTCTTTGAGTAGCTCGGCGATAAAATTGATGAAACCCATGAAGTAAAACCTCTCAGTTGTGGGCGCGGATACGTCCAAGTTGACCAGTATACGGTTGCGGTGCCCCCTCGTGCGCAACCCCACAAAAGCATGACTCCATTACCAGCAAGTTTGCATAACTGACACCTGTCATGCAAAGCCGCCAAGATTATTCTTCCTAATCCCTAGCGAATCGCTATACTTTATTGAATCGCATTGCCATGGCGCTAAGGGAGGGCGGCCGGTGAGCTTTATCAATACCATTCGCGAGGACATCAAGACCGTCCAGGCGCAGGACCCCGCCGCGCAAAACGGTCTGGTCATCTTCCTTTCCTATCCTGGCCTGCACGCCAAGTGGAACCACGTGCCCGAGCACTGGCTGTGGGAGCACGGTCATCGCTCGCTCGCCCGTGTGCTCTCGCAAATCACCCGCCACATCACCGGGGTCGAGATTCACCCCGCTGCACAGATCGGCAAGCATTTCTTTATCGACCACGCCATGGGCGTCGTCATCGGCGAAACCACCATCGTGGGCGACAACTGCGTGCTCTACCAGGGCGTCACGCTCGGCGGTACCGGCAACGAGACCGGCAAGCGCCACCCCACCCTGGGCGACAACGTCACCGTGGGCACGGGCGCCAAGGTGCTCGGCAACATCCGCATCGGCAACAACGTCAAAATCGGCGGCAACTCCGTGGTAGTCAAGGACGTACCCGACAACTGCACCGTCGTGGGCGTGCCGGGACGCATCATCAAGCGCAACGGCTGCCGCGTGTTTGAGGAGACGTTTGACGCCAAGCAGCACCGTGAATACATGCCCGACGACGCGGCCGAGCAGTCCGCCCTCAACCGCCAGGGCATCACCGAGAACGCCCGCCGCGTTAAAGAGCTCGAGCAAGAGGTGGCCGAGCTCAAAGCCCTCGTTGCCAAACTTGTGGACGAACGCTAGACGCGGACGGCCAATGACAACATTCACGCCAACGCAAAGGCGCGCCAGGGAATCTATCCCCGGCGCGCCTTATTTCCGATGCGACAAGGGGGCCGTCCCCATGTCGCATTATGCGAACTGGCTCAGATAGAGGTCGGCGTAGGCGCCCTCGGCAGCCAGCAACTCCTTATGCGTGCCCTGCTCGATAATGTTGCCGTGATCCATGACCAAGATCAGGTCGGCATCCACGATCGTCGACAGGCGATGCGCGATCACAAAGCTGGTGCGCCCGCGCATAAGCGCATCCATAGCACGGCCGATGGCGAGCTCGGTACGCGTGTCCACGCTCGACGTCGCCTCGTCCAGGATGAGAATCGCCGGGTTGTTGAGCAGCACGCGTGCGATGGTCAGCAGTTGACGCTGCCCTTGGCTAATGCTCTCGGCATCGTTGGCCACCCGCGTGTCATAACCCTGCGGCATGGTGCGCACAAAGAAGTCGACCTGCGCGGCGCGCGCAGCCGCCACGATCTCGTCGCGCGTCGCCTCGGGACAGCCGTAGGCGATGTTTTCGGCAATCGTGCCATCGAATAGCCAGGCGTCCTGCAGCACCATGCCAAACTGCTGGCGCAGCTCGCCGCGGTCCATACAGCTCGTGTCCACGCCGTCGAGCGTAATGCGGCCGCCATCGATCTCGTAAAAACGCATGAGCAGGTTGATGAGCGTGGTCTTGCCTGCGCCCGTGGTTCCCACCACGGCGATCTTCTGGCCCGGCTCGGCGGTAAACGACACGTCACGCATAAGCGGCTTGTCGGGCGAATAACCAAAACGCACGTGCTCAAAGGAGACGCGGCCCTCAATGCGACCCGGCAGCCTGGCAGCCTCACCCGGCAGCGGATCGGCTTCCATCTCGGGCTCATCGAGCAGGTCGAACACGCGCTCCGCACTCGCCAGCGCGCTCTGCAGCGAGTTGAAAGTGAACGACAGCTGCGTCATGGGTTCGGACGCCCCGTAGATAAACTGGAAGAACGCCTGGAACACGCCGACGGTCATGTGGCCGGCGACCAGCATGCTGCAGCCCACCAGCGCGATCACGATCTGCGCCAAACGGCCGATAAAGCGAACCGCAGGGCCGACGGCATTGATCATAAAGTCGGCCTTGGTACTCACGCGCGCTAGCTCCCTCGAGGCCTCGTGCACCTCGGCAGAGCTCTGATGCTCGCGGTTGAATGCGCGAATCACCAAACGGCCCGAATAGCCTTCCTCGACCGCGCTCGTGATTTTGGACACCCACTCCTGACGCTCGCCCGTCACATCATGCGTTCGGCGCGAAACCACCTTGGTCACCAGCAGCGATACCGCCGTAAAGCCCAAAAAGACCAACGTGAGCTTGACGCTATAGACGAACATCATGATGATGGCACCCGTCACGGTACCGATCGATACCAGCAGCTGCAGCAATCCGCGCTGCATACTCTCGGACATCTTGTCCAAGTCATTGGTCGCACGGCTGACCACTTCGCCGGGGCGATGCGCGTCAAAGTAGGCGAGCGGCAGGCGACTGAGCTTCTGCGCGATGCGGTTGCGCAGACGCAGGTTGAGTCGCTCGGCGACGCTCGACATCAAAAAACTCTGCAGCGCATAGAACGATCCGGCGGCTGTCCAGATCAAAAAGTAGACAAAGATGGTCTTACCGCACTGATCCCAGGTGATGCTGAAGGTCGTTCCGCTGGCAAACGCCACCTGTATATGGCCCCACAGCTCGTCGATAACATGAGCGCTATATGCCGGCGCGGCGGTGTTAAAGATGACGTAGAACACAATGCTCGCGAATACAATATAGAAGCGCCAATGGTCGCCGGCGGCCTCGCTCCACAAGCGGCGCACCGTCGCCCAGGTATCCCGGGGCGTCTCGTCCTCTTCTTCGTCGTCCACGTCGCGCATACGCTCTGCCTCGGCACGGGCGCGCTCGTCCTCGGCACGCTCGTTTTCCTCGTACAGCGCCTGGCGACGAGCCTCGCGCTCGGCCGCGGCCCTGGCGGCGGCATCCAGCTCGGTCGACGCGGCAGACTGCTCGACCGCTTCCTCGGCCGCGTCCACAACGACGGCATCGATAGCGTCGCTGCGCCTCTTGAGCTCCTCGGTCATGCTACTCACCTCCCTTCATCTGCGATTCCGCGATGGCGCGGTACACCTCGCAGGTTTCCATAAGTTCCTCGTGCGCGCCCAGGCCCACGACCTCGCCATCCTTGAGCACGACAATCTGGTCGGCATGCAAAATCGTCGAGATGCGCTGCGCGATGATGAGCACCGCGGCGTCGCGCGTCTCGTCCTGCAGCGCATGGCGCAAGGCCGCATCGGTCTTAAAGTCCAGGGCCGAAAAACTGTCATCGAAGATATACAGATCGGCATGCTTCATGAGCGCACGGGCGATTGCCAGACGCTGGCGCTGGCCGCCCGAAAAGTTCGTACCGCCCTGGGCAACCGGAGTATCGAGCCCCTGCGGCTGATCGAGCACAAAGGTGCTCTGGGCAACCTGCAGCGCATGAAGCATGTCCGCCTCGGTCGCGTCCTCGTTGCCAAAGCGCAGATTGCTTGCCACGGTGCCCGAGAACAGCCACGCCTTCTGCGGCACATAGGCGATGCGCCCGCGAATCTCACCTTGCGAAAGCTCGCGCAGATCGACGCCGTCCAGGCGAATGACGCCCTTGGTGGCATCGTGGAAGCGCAGCAGAAGCTTTGCCACCGTCGACTTGCCCGAGCCCGTCGAGCCCACAATCGCGGTCGTCTGACCGCGACGACAGGCAAAGCTCAGGTCGCACAGGGTGTCCTTGTCGGCATCGTCAAAGCGAAACGACATGTGGTCGAACACGGCAACAGCATCCGCATCGTCCTCGGAGGCAGGCGTCCCGTCACCCAGTGTACGCTCGCCGTCCACGATGCTCGGCTCAATCTCCAACACCTGCTGCGCACGGTTCAGGCACGCGGCAGCACGCGGAAGCGTCAGCACCACCATCTGGGCCATCATCACAAAGAACAGGATCAGAATTGCATACTCAAGCACCGCCGAGATACTCGCAATCTGCATGGCATGGGCGCCCACCCGGTTACCGCCCACCCACAGCACCGCCACCTCGGCGATGTTGATCAAAAAGAAGGTGGAGCTGTCAAGGCCCACAAACAGGTGGTTGACCTTGATGGCGTTGGTCGCGTAATCGCTGAACACCTCGTCCAGGCGCTGTTCCTCACGACGCTCCTTGTTAAACGCACGGATGACGCGCACGCCCACGATGTTCTCGCGCAGCACCACGTTCATGCGGTCGATAAAACCCTGCAGTCGCATAAAAATCGGCGCCGCATTGGCAACCGTAAAGACCGCCGCAACCAGCACGATTGCAACCACGACGCCCAGAAGCATGCCCATGGCCGGATCGATGAGCCAAGCGAAGATGATGCCCGCCACAGCCAAGAACGGCACGGGCAGCACCAGCTGAATCGTCTGAAGGACAGCCTGTTGAATCACGTTGATGTCGTTGAGTGAGCGCGTGATCATCGATCCGGTGCCAAAGCGCTCAAAATCGCTGGCAGACAGCTCGAGTGATTTGTCGTAGACGGCATTGCGGATGTCGCAGGCCACGTTAGCCGCCAGACGCGCCGAAAGATAGCAGCCCAGCACCGTGCCGCCGCTAGCCATGCTCGTCGCGATAAACATGTATAGGCCGTTGCGTAAGATGTAGTCGACATCGCCCGTGGTAATACCGGTGTTGACCATGTTCGCCAGCATCGTGGGAACCAACAGCGTACCGACGTTATCCACCAGCAGCGTCAGCAGCGTCACTGCGACAAGCCCTCGATAGGGCTTCAAAAACCTCATTAACAGTCGCACGACTCACCCTCACCTTGATTCTCGGCAGCGATATGCTGCTTAAAGACATCGCACTCATCGCCGAGCGCATGGGAAAATTTTTCGATTAGGCGCATGATTTCGCGCTGTTCCCAGGGCTCGAGCACTTCGAAAGCCTGTTGCTCGGCTTCTTGCGCCGGCAGCGCATATTGCTCGGCAAACCGCATGCCCGCTTCGGTCAAACGCACAACCTTGTTCTTACGGCTGCCTTCGGCAAACTCCAACGTTGCGAAGCCCCGCGCCGTCAAGGTTTTAATTGCCGAGTTGATGGTCTGCTTGCTGTAGAACCATTCGCTTGTCAGACGGCTTACGGCAATACTGCCGCCCGCCGTGCTGGTATCGACAAGCATCCAGTAAGCGCAGTCCGAAAGGCCGCAGGCGCGCGAGAACTCCGAATAGATATGGTCGAGTCCATTGAGCAACCGGTCGAAGTCGACCGGCGTAACCGCACTATTCATCTATCCCACCATTCGATTGTCCGATTTTTGACCAATTTCGTGTCTCTAGATTAGTCCGAGTTTTGACTATCGTCAACAGGCTCTCCGCGAATGCTTGCACTTTTATGGCCTATCGGCAGAAAAAGACCGCCGGCGCGGGGGCGGCGCCAGCGGTCACGTGAAAATCGGGTTTTATTGCCTGTTAAGCGGTGACAGCCTCGTAGACCGTAGCGCCCGAGAAGCTATCGTGCAGGCTTTTGCCGCAGATCCAAGGCAGCTCGACGACCTCGCAGACCGTGTTGACCAGCTCGGAGCAGTCAGTAAAGTGGCCCTTGTCGTTGAGGGCCTCGCAATCCTGAACACGCCAATAGCCATCGGTGTGCGTGATGTAGTACTCGTGATCGTCAATCGTCACAAAAGCGCGCGTCTTGGAACGCAGCAGCTTCAGAAATCCTTCGAAATCGGTCTCGACGACATCTCCAGCCTGGAACATGATAGTTACCTCCTGGCCCAGCGCACCACGGCGCGTTGATAAACGTTGGTACTCCTTTAGTAAAACCTTTATCAGAGGTTATGCGTTCGTCATTTAGGCAAGTGGTAAAAACCGCAGGGCAGACGGGATAAAACGTTTAACCATCCCATTGGTTTGTCACATTTTGAAGGTACTTTTATGCAAACCCACTTTCCCAATTGGAATCTATCCTTTTGCCGGGCAATTGACCGTCTATCGTTGAGCCCGACGGGTATGAACGGGGCATCTGCAACGCCACCGCAAGGAGACACCATGGAGACTATCGAAGCGCTCATTCACCGCCGCAGCTGCCGCAAATACAGCGATCGTCCCGTCGAGGCCAAAAAGCTTGCACGTATTATCGAAGCCGGCCAATATGCACCGAGCGGCATGGGCCGCCAGCCGGTGACGTTTGTCGCCGTCACCGACCCCGCGACCGTCGAGCGTCTCTCACAGCTCAACGCCCAGGTCATGGGCAGCAACAGCGATCCCTTCTATGGCGCCAAGACCGTTGTGGTGGTGCTGGTTGACCGCAGCGTGCCCACACATCTGGAAGACGGCTCACTCGCCATGGGCAACTTGCTCAACGCCGCCTATGCACTGGGTGTCGATTCGTGCTGGATTCACCGCGCGCATGAGGTCTTTGACTCGCCCGAGGGCCTGGAGCTGCTGGCCAGCTGGGGCCTGCCCGCCGACGGCAGCCTGCGCGGTGTCGGTAACTGCATTCTGGGCTATGCCGATGACACGCTACCCGAGGCAAAGCCGCGCCGCGACAACGTGGTGTACGTTAGGTAATTTGTTCTGCCGTTCTACCGAACGGCGGACCTGCTGACGCTGCGCGAGCCGCATTCACGCCAATTTGACGTTCAATTTCGAGGGCGCGACCAGAAGGTCAACGCCCTCTCATTTCACGTCACCTTGGCGCAAATGCGGCCCGCTCGCTGTTGGCGACTGACATCGAATGAGCTGCTGATGGCATTCGACACTTGGGCAGCTAAAAGGCCCCGTCCCAAATTTGCTACCCCACTCGCAACTTATCTTGCCGATGGATTTGTCGTCGTTTCATTCGTTCGAGTCGCTTTGGCGCCATCGCCTTGTTCGCCCTCGTCCTTTTGCGCATCGGCGATGGTGGAGGCCGCCGCAACGATACCGCGCTGGGGCGCGACGCCCGTCTGGTCTTGTGCACCCTCAACAAGCTCCGTGCCAACATGTGCAAGTTCGGGCGATTTGAACATCACGTCCAGGCTCGCACCGCCGCCGGCGTAGCCAAGCGCAGCGAGTGCGATGACAATCACTGCAACGACGACCGCAATCGGAACATAACGATGCCAACCAGCCGGATTGAGCCCGCTGCGGCGAGCCGCCCCGCGGCTAATGTAGCCAAGTGTGCCATCGTGCCTGAGCTTTGAGCCCACCACGCGCCTTCGTCCCCACAACGAGGACTCGGCCTGCATGGCCAAGCGGGCGCTTGCCGAAGGATAGCCATATTTAGTGCGCTTGAACGAGCCATCAAACCCCGAGGCGCTTTTGCCCCACGTCCGCGAAGTCGTACGTCGGTTGACCGGCGCCGCAGTTCGTTTCGCTTGGTTCGTTTTTGAAGTCTCCGCCATACTCCCCCGCACGCCGTAACACAGTCGAAACAATACTGCTTTGGACTGTATCACACGCGCCGTGCGCGGTCACGGCACCTTGCTCAGTGGTCGTTGTCCTTCAGCAGACGCCATAAGGTCGTGCGACTTATACCGAGTACCTCTGCCGCACGCGTCCGGTTGCCGTGAAGGTGCTGCAGGACCAACCGAGCGATATCGCACTCGGTATCGGCCAGAGGGCGTAGGATATACAAATCGCTTTCGAGCGTTGGGGCACCAAAGGTCGCGGTCTTGATAACGTCCTCCTGGGCGAGCACCTCCTCCGCCACGGCACGCTCGGCTGTACCCGTCCTCACTAATATATAAAGTCGTTCCGAAACCTCACGAAGCTGTAGATAGTTACGGGGCCATCGATAGGCATCGAGTGTCTTTGCCGACGCGGACGACAAGGCGGGTGTTGCCGTCTCAAACATATCTGCCAGATACTCCAGATAACGCGCAACCTTTTCCGACGCGCCGCCCTGCTCGGCAATCGCCGGCGCCACACTCACTGCACAGGCCAGACGCTCGGTTACAAAAGCAGCCTGATCGCTTTCGCCGCCTCCTGGCATGTCGTTTGCCGTCAACACCACATGGCAACGAGTTGCGAGCGCCGTGTCGATCATTGCGGACACGAGCTCGCGCAGGCGTTGGGGGCCAACAGCATGCCAGCCGCCCATGCAAAGTGTCAGCCCCGTTTGGAATAGCGGCGATTCAGAACTTTTGAGCAGATGGCGCCAACCGCGATCCGTAAGCTCATCGAGCGCAACGGACACAAAGGGCTGGTCGGCATAGGGTCCATCCAGGTACAGGCGTTTTGCAATCTGATCCTGTCCCGCGCCCAGCTCGCCCTCGAGCATAAGGGGCACTCCGCGCGCATAGCTCTCCCGTACGGGGGCAGCGACCGCTGCCGCGTCTTCGACGATGCCGTACGCGCTCGATTCGTAGCGGGCCTCAACTTCGTCGGCGTTGAGCCACTCGATGCCCGCATGCGCCGCAGCGGCGCGCACCTCGCGGACCACGATGACCCAAAGGCCCCCGCCCTCTTTGTCGGTGGGGCGAACGGTCAGGCTCAGGCGCGTACCCGCACGCCCCATAACCAGACGCGCGCCGTCTCCTATGCGATCGAGGCGCTCAGCGACAAAAGCCGCCACATCCCGCTCAAGCGCCGCGTCATTCATGGTCGAGATCGCGACGTCCCCACGCGCATCGATTGCCAATGCCGAGGCCCCGGCAGCAGCTAGGGCATCGGTCAAGATGTTCAGCTTGGCATCGCTATCCATGATTTGCCCCTGTCCGCGGCGACGTGCAACCGCCGACGGTCGCACGACCGAGTGTTTCAAAATTGAACGATATTGCTCACCAAACACTATAGGGCAGAAAGCGCCGTCCTGCGAGTATAGGTGTTGCCCCGCATCGCCATCCTGGCGGGGCGATAAGAGCTCTTCGGGATCTATTAACCTGCGGACAAGCCATACCCGCAAGAGCTCCTATCGCTCCACCGCGAGGATGCTGCCACCAGCAACCAGCACGTAAATGGGCTACTTCTCTACCAGATTCCCAGCACGTGCTGCATTCCCAAACCCATGCACGCAATGCCAATCCAGCAGCAAAAGCCCAATGCGATGGGCTTGCCGCCTTTTTTGGCCAGCTCGACGATATCGGTATTAAAGCCAATAGCCGCCATGGCCATCACGATAAAGAACTTCGACAGCTCCTTGATGGGCGCCGTAACGGACGCGGGAAGCTGAAACACTGTGGTGACCACACTCGCCAGCACAAAGAACAGCACAAACATGGGAAACGCGCGCTTAAGGGAGAACGTGCTTTTGGCGTCGCCGCCGGCCTTGCGCGCCAGATGCATCTGCCAGCATGCGAGGACCAACGTGATGGGAATAATAGCCAGCGTCCTGGTGAGCTTGACTACCGTAGCGCTCTCGAGCACATTGGCGCCGGGATGCATACTGTCCCAGGCGCTCGCCGCAGCCGTTACAGACGAGGTGTCGTTGATAGCGGTACCGGCAAACAGGCCAAAGCCCTCGTTGGTCAGCCCAAGCATGCCTCCAAGCGTTGGAAACACGAGCGCCGCGATAACGTTAAACAGGAAGATGACCGAAATAGCCTGGGCAATCTCGCGATCGTCGGCATCGATGACGGGCGCGGTCGCGGCGATGGCGGAACCGCCGCAAATCGACGAACCCACACCCACAAGCGTCGCGATCTTGCCCGGCACGTTCATAACGCGGCAGAGCACAAAGGCGATGATGAGCGAGGTCAAGATAGTAGCCACGATAATCGGCAACGACTGGGCGCCTTTGGACAGAATCTGCGAGAGGTTCATGCCAAAGCCAAGCAGGATAACCGCGTACTGCAAGACTTTTTTAGACGTATAGGTGACGCCGGCGGCGAGCTGTTCGCGACGATTCTTGGGAAAGACAAGCGCCAGAACCATGCCAAAGAGGATGGCAAATACCGGCCCACCGACCACCTCAATCTGTTTGCCGAGCAACGACGCAGGGATGGCGATGATCAGGCAGAACAAGACACCCTTCCAGCGCTCGCGTACGATATTTACCAGTTGCATATGGGATTCCTTCTTTCTATTTCACATTTGCGACGGCTTATGATACGGCAACATTGAGCACAGCCATGCGCAAAAACAGACTAAGATGTCGCAAAAGTTCTCGGGCAACAACCGAATTACCCAGCGCGGAGAGCTGATTCGCGGCATAATTAACAACTGACATATGAGTGTGATAGAACAGTTGCGAGGCGCTATGGAAGAATCGATGCACGTCGGCGAGCAGGAAACGAGCCTACAGGACCAGTCCTACCACACCATTCGACGCAAAATCGTCTACCTGGACTACAAGCCGGGCGAAAAGTTGGGCGTCAAGCAGCTTTGTGACGACCTAGATATGGGGCGCACCCCTGTGCGCGAGGCACTGGTGCGTCTGGCGCAAGAGGGCCTAGTGCGCACCGTGCCCCAAAGCGGCACCTATGTCTCGCCCATCAACCTCACCCTTGCCGAGAGTGCCTGCTACATTCGCGAACACCTGGAAAAGCAGGTGATTGTGGAGTGCTGCGCCCGTGTCACCTCGGTAGGCATCGAGCAGCTCGACCGAGCCATCGCGCTGCAGGAAAAAGCCATGGCCGAAGAGGACCGCATCGGCTTCTTTTTAAGCGACAACCTCATGCACCGCATGATCTTTAGCATTGCGTGCCGCAGCACCGTGTGGTCGTGGCTCGAGGCGACCAATGCCGACCTGGAGCGCTTCCGCTGGCTGCGCGCCGCTACGCAGGCGCTCGACAATCAGGAGATTGTTAACGAGCACAAGCAAATCCGCCGCGCCATCGCCGGTCGCGATCCTATCGAGGCAAGCTTTTTGGTCAGCAAGCACCTGCATATGATGTTCCGCAACCAGACCGAGGTCCTGGACCAATATCCCGAGTACTTCGAGACCAGCAAGCTCCGCTAACCTGCCAAAAAGGGACAGGTTTATTTTGGCAGGTTTTACCATGGCAAATGCAACAAGGCCCGGCTCCGCCGCAACGGAGCCGGGCCTTAGTTGTTAGGATGACGGAACTCGATTACTCTACTGTGACACTCTTGGCCAGGTTGCGGGGCTGGTCAACGTCGCAACCGCGCAGGATGGCAACCTCGCGGGCGAGCAACTGCAGCGGAACGCTCGCCGTGATGGGGCTGAATACGTCGCGGACGGCCGGCACGCGAATGACGCAGTCGGCGATCTTGTTGATTTCCTCGTCGCCCTCGGTAGCAACGACGATGACCTTGGCGCCGCGCGCCTTGCACTCCATGAGGTTCGACACCGTCTTGTCGTATGTTGCGCTCTTGGTTGCAACCGCGATAACGGGGAAACCCGGGTCGATCAGCGCGATAGGGCCGTGCTTCATCTCGCCGGCAGCATATGCCTCGGCATGCAGGTAGCTGACCTCCTTAAGCTTGAGCGCGCCCTCGTAGGAAATGGCGGCGCCCATGCCGCGACCCACGAACAATGCAGACTGCGCGTCCTTGCAGACAAGCGCGGCCTCGTGCACGGCCTCGGTCTGCGTATCCAGAATCCACTGGATCTGCTCGGCCGTATCGGAAAGCTCGCGGAACAGCATGCGCGCCTGCTTGGTGGTCAGACGGTACTTAACCTGCGCCAGCAGCAGGGCCAAAAGCGTAAGGCTCACGACCTGACCGATGAAGCTCTTGGTCGAGGCAACTGCAATCTCCTTGTTAGCCTTGGTGTAGATAACGCCGTCGCTCTCGCGCGCCACCGGGCTGCCCAGCACGTTGGTGATGCCAAAGACCTTGGCGCCCTTGATGCGTGCATCGCGAATGGCGGCAAGGGTGTCGGCCGTCTCGCCCGACTGGGACACGGCCACGACAAGCGTCGTCGGCGTGATGATGGGGTTGCGATAGCGGAACTCGCTTGCCGCCTCGACCTCGGTAGGAATACGAGCCCAACCCTCAATAAGGTTCTTGGCGATAAGTCCGGCATGGTAGCTGGTGCCGCAGGCAATCACATACACGCGGTCGATATCGTTGAGCTCCTCGAGCGAAAGGCCCAGCTCGTCGATATCGAGCTCACCGGCGGGGGTCATGCGGCCCACCAGGGTATCACGCACGACGCGGGGCTGCTCATGGATCTCCTTGAGCATAAAGTCGGGATAACCGCCCTTTTCGGCCATATCCAGGTCCCAGTCGATATGGGTAAGCTTGGGCTCAATCACGTTGCCAGCCTCGTCGGTATACTCGACGCCTGCGGGCGTAAGCTTGGCAAACTGACCGTCTTCGAGCACCACGACATCGCGGGTGGCATCGATAAGCGCGATCACGTCGGAGGCAACGTAGGAGCCGGTTTCGCCGACGCCGACCACAATCGGGGAGTCCTTGCGGGCCACGGCGATCACGCCAGGCTCATCGACAGAAACGGCGGCCAAACCATAGGCGCCCACCACGTGGGTGCAAGCCTCGCGCACAGAAGCCATCAGGTCGTGTGTCTCGGCATAGGCTTCTTCGATCAAGTGCGCAAAGACCTCGGTATCGGTATCGCTCTTAAAGTGATGGCCGCGGCCCTCCAGCTCCTCACGCAACTCGGCGAAGTTCTCGATGATGCCGTTGTGGACGATGGCGATGCGACCGTCGCAGCTGGTGTGGGGATGGGCGTTGACAACGGAGGGCTTGCCGTGGGTAGCCCAGCGGGTGTGGCCGATGCCGCAGGTGGCGTCGCTGTCGACATTGGTAAGTTCGCTCTCCAGGCCCGCGACCTTGCCCACGCGGCGAATGACGTCGAGGTGAGCCACCGTGCCCTCGCCCACCTCGAGCGCGACGCCCGAGGAGTCATAGCCGCGATATTCCATGCGCTTAAGGCCCGTGACAAGGATGTTCTTTGCGATATCAGAGCCGGTGTAGCCGACAATTCCGCACATAGGATAAATCCCTTCGCTCGCGTGACTGCAAAACGTCCACGCACAAGGGGCGCTGAGACGTATAACGTTCGAGTATTGTACTCACGCGAGCGCAAGCTGATATACCAGAAGTGGTATCTCAACTTAGATACCACCCGATGCACACACGTTCAGCCGGTCCAAACCACCACAAAGGTGCCTGTCCCCTTCGTGGTGGTCTCGTTGGCAATAGCGTTTCCCCAGATAAAACCTGCCAAAATAAACCTGTCCCTAATTGGCAGGTTTTGACACCCTAGGGACGGGCGATGCTACAATCTGGCTTGTACTTGAAACGCATCAAAGGGGCCGCTATGGCAAAGGTAAAAATCAGCGACGTCGCGCGCGAGGCAGGGGTCTCGCTGGGCACGGTATCCAACGCGCTCAACCATCCCGAAAAGCTGCGCCCCGAGACCCTCAAACTCATCAACGAGACCATCAATCGCCTTGGCTACCTGCCCAACCAAAGCGCCCGCCAGCTCGCAGGAGGCACCACCAAGTCCTTTGGCCTGGTCCTCCCCCGTCTCGACCACGGCTTCTCGCTCCAAATTGCCAGCGGTGCCCATAACGAGGCCCGCAAGCACGGTTACGACCTGCTTATCGCCAACGCCGATAACGACGACATCCTCGAAGACCACTACCTGCGCTATTTTATGGGCACGCAGATGTCCGGCGTCATGGTTCAGCCCATGGCATCCCCCGATTGGCACCCCGCCATGACCAAGATGCCCGTGCCGATTGTCCATCTGGACATCCACTGTTCCGAGCCCGGTTACTACGTGGCCGCCGATAACGAGGCACAGGGGCGCATTATCGCCGAGCTCGCCATTGCCCGCGGCGCACGCCATATCACCGTTGTGGGCAGAGCGGCATTTATGCAGCTCACCCTGCGCGTGCTTGGCATTCACAAGGCCCTCGCCCTTCATCCCGACATCAAAATTGAGGTCATTGACGCCGGAGAATGGAATACCGCTGCCGACGGTTACGGCATCGGCGCCCAGATTGCCGAGCGCTCTGCTGACGAGCGTCCGGATTTTGTCATCGGCCTAACCGACGTATTGGCCTCGGGTGTTATCTCGGCGTTGATCGACAAAGGCATCTCCGTCCCCAAGCAAGTTCGCGTGGCCGGCTGCGACGGTAACCCGCTTGCATGGAGCGGCGCAGTACCGCTCACCACCGTAGCACCCCCGGGCTACGAGATTGGCCGCAAGGGTGTCCAGCTGCTCATGGAACAGATCGAGAACAAGGCGCCGACAAAAACCAAACGCGTCCGTATCGGCTCCTCCGCACGCACCGTCACCGAGGTCACAGCCGCCGAGGACATCAACCGTCAGGAACTCGTGCGGCCGTTCCTCTTAGAGCGCGCCAGTACCCAGGCAAGCAGCCAAGCCGAAGCCACCGCCATCAACCTGGGCGCGTATCTATAGCACGTCGACCAGTATGCCAAAACGCAGCTTAAGCAAAAGAGGCCCGGCCATTGCCGGACCCCTTATGCTTAAGCGTAAATGTGGGCAATTGCCCGTTTCAACGCCGCAGCTGTCTAGCGCACGGCCTTGACCGCCGCCGTAAGGTCGAACAGCGTATCGAGCACGGCCTCGCAGCCGTCCACCACATTCTGCGGCAGCGGCACAATGTCGGGGACGGCAAAGACATGGCAGCCGGCCGTAATACCCGAGACGCAGCCGTTGCGTGAATCCTCGACCACAGCGCATTCCTCGGGAGCAAAGCCCGCGCGCTCGCAGGCAAGCAGATACATCTCGGGGTCAGGCTTGCCGTGCACGACGTCCTCGCCGCAGGTCACCGTCTCAAACTTGTCAAAAAGGCCGACCATCTTAAGGTTGCGCTCGGCCGTAACGAGGCGCGACGACGTCGCTAGACCCACGTGATAGCCCGCAGCCAGCAGCTCGCCTATGCACTCGGCGGCACCGGCCTTAAGCTCCAAATCGGTCTTGACCATCTCGTCGCGAATCTCCTTGTGGCGAACATAGATCGCCTCGGTGGTTTCATGGCTGCCGTAATGCTTATCAAGGATGTCCATGACATCGGGCAGCGTGCGGCCGATAAACTGATGGATCAGCGCATCATCAATCGCGACCCCCAGCTCGGCAGCGCCCGCCTTCCATGCCTTGATGCCCAAACGCTCGGTATCGACCAGCGTTCCGTCCATGTCAAAAATTACAGTCTTGATCATATCGGTCCCCTCACCGGATTGCATTACGGCCACTCTAGCGCACTTTACAAACTTGTATATAACGTATATAGCATATTGCACTATCGTTACATAGGCAGAAGTCATATGACGAGCAGTCCGATAGGATTATAGTTTTCGACCGAGTACTCAATGGTAAGGATTGTTTTATGCTTTCAGACACTACCGCACCTGCAAAGGAGCTTCAGGACAAACTCGCGGCGCTCGAACAGCTGCTTTTGGCATACGGACGCGTCGCCATCGGCTTTTCCGGTGGCGTCGACAGCAGCTTTTTGGCCGCGGTCTGCGCCCGCATCATACCTGCCAGCACGCTTCTCGTTCACCTCACCACGCCGCTCATCGGCACGCCCGAACAGACCTCGTTTGAGCGATCCGTTGACAGGCAAACCAATGAGGGACCGCATTTTAAGCTCCCCGTGCTCAATCTTTCGGTCGATCAGCTGCAGCTCCCCCAAGTAGCCTGCAACGACGCCAACCGTTGCTACCACTGCAAGCACGCCGGCTTTACCGCCATCGTCAACCACGCTAAGTCGCTCGGCTTTCCCATCGTCATCGATGGCAGCAATGCAAGCGATCGCGGTGACTACCGTCCCGGCATGCGCGCTGCCAAAGAGCTCGGCGTAAGCTCCCCTCTTATGGAGGTCGGCTTTACCAAGGACGAAGAGCGCGAGCTGTTGCGCGCATGGGGCTATCCCGTTTGGAACCTGCCGGCGGGAGCCTGTCTTGCCACGCGCGTCCCCACAGGCGAGGAGCTTACGCATGAGAAGGTCGATTTAATCCGCGCCTGCGAGGACTACCTGCACGATCTTGGTCTGGCGCAGGTACGCGCGCGCTTGGTCGGCGGCCGCATGCGTATCGAAGCCGCTCACGCAGATGTCGCCAAGATTGCCGCTCTCGGCGGTGCTACCGTCAATGCCGAGGGCAAGACCCCGCTGCCCGCCGCCATCGAGTCCGCGCTGCGCGAGCTGGGCTGCGCCCACATCTCCCCCGAAGTCACCCCCTACATCCACGGCAACATGAACCAGTAACCTACCAAAAAGGGACAGGTTTATTTTGGCAGGTTTTATCTGGGGAAACGCGAAGAGTGCCACGCCAAATCACCGTTGCGGACAGGGCGGCATTCATGCAGCTCGCCCTGCGCATACTTGGCATCCACAAGGCCCTCGCCCTGTATCCCGATATCAAAATTGAGATCATTGACGCCGGAGAGCGGAATGCCGTAGCCGACGGCCACGGCATCGGCGCCCAGATCGCCGAGCGCGCCAGCACCCAGGCAAGCGGCCACTCCGAAGCCACCGTCATCGATCTCGGCACATACCTTTAGCGCACGGCCTTGACCGCCGCCGTCAGGTCGAACAACGTATTGAGCACGGCCTCGCAGCCATCCACCACGTCCTGCGGCAGCGGCACGATGTCGGGGACGGCAAAGACATGGCAGCCGGCCGTAATACCCGAGACGCAGCCGTTGCGCGAATCCTCGACCACAGCGCATTCCTCGGGGGCAAAGCCCGCGCGCTCGCAGGCAAGCAGGTAGATCTCGGGGTCGGGCTTGCCGTGCAGGACGTCCTCGCCGCAGGTCACCGTCTCAAACTTGTCAAAGAGGCCGACCGTCTTAAGATTGCGCTCGGCCGCGACGCGGCGTGACGACGTCGCAAGGCCCACGTGATAGCCCGCAGCCAGCAGCTCGTCGAGGCGCTCGGCGGCGCCGGCCTTAAGCTCCAGGTCGGTCTTGGCCATCTCGCTGTGTAGCTCAATGTTGCGGGCAAAAATCGCGTCGGCGGTTTCGCCCTTGCCGTAATGCGCCTCAAGGATGTCCTTAACATCGGCATTCGAACGGCCGATAAACTGATGGATTAACGCATCATCAATCGCGATCCCCAGCTCGGCCGCGCCCACCTTCCATGCCCTCATGTCCAAACGCTCGGTATCAATCAGCGTTCCATCCATGTCAAAAATAACAGCCTTGATCATATCGACCCCTTCATCGGCTTGCGTTACCGCAAATCTGCTGCACGTTACAAGCTTGTATATAACGTATATATCATATTGTACTTTTGTTACATAGACAGAAGCTTTATGACGCAGCCTGCCCAAAAGGGACAGGTTTATTTTGGCAGGTTTTATCTGGGGAAACGCAAACAGGGCCGCGACACCTCTATGGCGTCGCGGCCCTTTTCCTTGGAGAAGGATCGATTGATTGAACGGGATGACCGTTCTAGTCTTCGAGTCCGCTATTGATGAGCTCCGCAATCTCAACGGGATCGCTGCTCGCGCGCACCTTGTCACGGAAGCCGGCGTCCATCAGCATCACGGCAGCCTTGGAGAGCAGACGCAGGTGCGTGGTTCCAGCCTCGCCGGCGGGCACGTACAGCGCGAGCGCAACATCGACGGGCACCCCATCGAAGCTCGGCCATCCAACGGGCTCGGCCAATTTAAGCACGGCAACGCCCGGCGTGTGGATCGCGTCGCTTTTGGCATGCGGAACGGCAAAACCGGCGACAAGGCCGGTCTCGGCCTCGTTCTCGCGAGCAATAAAGGCAGCCTCTACGGCAGATGCGTCATCGGCAAAACCGAGCTCGATGGCCTGCTCGGACAAATAATGCAGGGCGTCCTCGCAAGAGGCGACGGTATACCCGATCGTCACTTGGTTGGCAGATACTAATCCCGTGGAAGTCTTCCTTACAACACAGACCTGACTGCAGCTTCGATACCGTCGGCGTCTAAACCGTACTTGTGCAGCAAATCGACCGCAGGGCCGGACTCGCCGTACACATCACGCACGCCGACGCGTCGCATCGGCACCGGATGCTGCTCCGCGAGCACCGAAGCCACGGCCTCGCCAAGACCACCGATAATCGAATGTTCCTCAGCGGTGACCACGCGACCGGTCTTCTTGGCGCTGGCAACCACCAGGCGCTCATCAAGTGGCTTGATCGTGTGCATGTTGATGACCTCGGCATCGATGCCATCGGCAGCGAGCGCCTCGGCAGCCTCAAGCGCCTCGGCGACCATGAGACCGCATGCGACGATAGTCACATCGGACCCCTCGCGCACGACCACGCCGCGGCCAATCTTGAACTCATAGTCCTCGCGGTCGTTGATGACCGGTGTTGCCAGACGGCCGAAACGCATGTAGACCGGCCCCTCAAACCCATAGGCGGCGCGTACGCAAGCGCGAGCCTCGATGTCATCGGCGGGAACGATCACCGTCATACCCGGAATCGTGCGCATGAGCGCGATGTCCTCGCAGCACTGATGCGTGGCGCCGTCTTCACCGACCGAGATGCCCGCGTGCGTGGCGCCGATTTTGACGTTGAGGTGCGGATAGCCGATGGAATTACGCACTTGCTCGTACGCGCGGCCGGCGGCGAACATGGCAAAGGTGCTTGCAAAGGCGACGTGGCCCGTGGTTGCAATGCCGGCGGCAAGCCCCATCAAGTTGCTCTCGGCAATGCCGGCGTCGTAGAAGCGCTCAGGGTGCGCAGCCTTAAACTTACCGGTCTGCGTGGCGGCGGCCAGGTCGGCATCGAGAACCACAAAGTCATCGTGCTCATTGCCCAGCTCGACAAGTGCCTCGCCATAGCTAACGCGCGTGGCGACTTTCTTGACGTCTGCCATTAGAGCTCCTCCCCTGCTGCTGCGAGCTCGGCCATGGCCTGCTCAAACTGTTCATCGTTGGGGGCCTTGCCGTGCCAGCCCACCTGGTTTTCCATAAAGGAAACGCCCTTGCCCTTCACCGTCTCGGCGATAATGGCCACAGGCGAGGCACTCACTTTGCGAGCCTCGGCAAAGGCCGCGGCAATCTGCGCCATGTCGTTGCCGTCGGCGAGCTCAATCACATGCCACTTAAAGGCGCGGAACTTGTCGGCAAGCGGCATAGCCGAGTTAACTTCGTCGATACTGCCGTCAATTTGCAGGCCATTGTGATCGACGATAGCGACGAGGTTATCCAGGTCGTGGTTGCCGGCGAACATGGCCGCCTCCCACACCTGGCCCTCCTCGCACTCGCCGTCGCCCAACAGCGTGTAGACGCGGTAGCTGTCACCCCAGTGCTTTGCGGCGAGCGCCATTCCGACCGCGGCGGAGATACCCTGACCGAGCGAGCCGGTAGACATGTCGACGCCCGGCGTGTCATTCATATTGGGATGGCCCTGCAGGCGGCTGCGGATATGACGGAGCGTCTCGAGCTCCTCCTTAGGAAAGAACCCGCGTTCGGCGAGCACGGCGTAGAGTGCCGGAGCGCAATGTCCCTTGGAGAGCACAAAGCGATCGCGCTCAGCGCGGCTCGGATTCGCCGGGTCGACATCCATTTCCTCAAAGTAGAGGTAGGTCATAATGTCGGCGGCGCCAAGCGATCCGCCCGGATGCCCCGACTTGGCGGCGTGAACCGCAGTCACGACACCCTTCCTGACCTCATTGGCGACCTTCGCCAGTTCCTGGTTGGTCATACGAATTCCTCTCTTGAGAACAACCCCGGCACTGGATGATGCAATGCCGGGGCAATTCACTCGTTTAAGCCCGCGCGACGACCTTTTCCCAGTCAGCCTCGAAGGAGGCGAGACCTTGATCGGCCAGCGTGTGGTGCGGCCACTTCTTGAGCGCGGCCATAGGCACGGTCGCGATGTCGGCGGAGTCAACGTCTTCCCGCGTCAGCTCCTTCTCGATGCCCAGACCACCCTGGGCCTCAGCCTTGTGCTCAATGCCACAGGCGGTGCATTCATTTTGAATCGCCTTCTGAGCCATATACATGTGGGCGATATCCACGGTACAGACGGCACCGTCTGCAATCTGCATTTTAAGATGGCGTGCCAGACGGAAATTTCACCCTAAAACACAAAAGTCCCAAGTCAACAAAAGCCAGGAGCCTTTGCCAACTTGGGGCATTACGAGTCGCCGCCGTACAGGCAACGACGACCCTTACTCCTTCTGCCATCAGCCGATATAAACGACTCGGCTTGTCCGGTTACGGCAGGATGTGGAATCCAAGCGTTTCGATATCACGCGCGAAACCCTTAACGGTGTCGAGCGAATACTCCATGAGGTCCTTACCGACGTTCTTGCGCTTGGCCAGGATGCCGTTGGGGACGGTAATGATCTGGCACCCCACGGACTCGGCCTGATAGATATTCAGCAGCTCACGGGTAGACGCCCACAGCACCTCACACAGCGGCTTTGCCGCGGCCTTTTTGACAGACTCAGCCATCAACGGCAGCGGATCAACGCCGGTATCGGCAATACGGCCGGCGAAGATAGAGATGATAGACGGCGTCTCAGCAGAGACAGCGTCCACAAACTCATCGACCTGCTCGGGAGTAAAGATCGTCGTAACGTTTACCTTGATGCCGTCAGCGGAAAGACGTTTAACGAGCGCCGCGGTCGACTCACCCTTGGTATTGAGTGCGGGAATCTTGACATACACATTGTCAGCCCAAGTCGCAATCTCGCGAGCCTCGGCCTCCATGCCCGCCTCATCGTCCGCAAAGACCTCAAACGAAACCGAGACATCGGTGATGTGCTCGAGCACGGTCTTGGCGAACTCGCGATAATCGGTCACGCCGCCCGCCTTCATAAGCGATGGGTTAGTCGTAAAGCCCTGAACGTTACCGTTCTCGGCCATGTCGAGCATGCCCTCGAGATTGGCACCGTCGGCAAATACCTTGATTGCCATAATGTACTCCTTACATACATGATGATATAGAAATGTACGGACTGAATTGTTTGTCAAAAGCGCCGCCGCATCAGAGTGGAACGGAGAGCCCCTTAATCGAGTTCGATCTCGAGGCGGTAGAGGTCGGCGCGGTAGAACGACTCCACATACTCACGGGGCACATTCTGCTGGTCATGAGAAACCCTCGTAATGTTGAGCAGCGGAGCACCAACGCTGATGCCCAATAGCTCGGCCTGCTCGTCGGTAGCAACGCAAGCTCCAATCTTTTGGCTCGCACGGCTCCAGCGAATATCGCACGAGTTATTGAGATAAGCGCGAAGCGATTCCTTGGAAAAGTCGCGCTCCGCAATATGCGGGACATAGCCGTCTTCGTAATAAATCGTCTCCAGATAGAACGGACGATCGCCCGACACGCGCACACGGCGAAGGCAGAAGGCCTTTGCGCCCTCAGCCAAGCCCAGCTCGTGGGCAACGTGCTGAGGCATGGTTACAACGCCAGACTCAATCAAGCGTTTTTGCGGCACTGCAAACTCGTCCACATTCTTCTTGATATAGCTCGAGACACGCTTAGGCGAGCTAAGTGGCACGTTGGCAATAACCTCGGATCCGCGGCCACGCTTCTTCTCAATCAAGCCATTATTAGAAAGCAGCTCCATCGCCTTGCGCGCCGTTGCACGCGAAACGTCATAGCGCTTCATAAGATCGCTTTCGGAGGGAATATAGTCGCCAATCTTGTAGGCGCCGCTCGTAATTCCCTGGAACAAGATATCGTACAGCTGATAGTACAGCTGTTCCTTACCGCTAAAATCGAGCTCAGACGTTTCGGTCATCATCCCACCCTATCTGGAACAGTTCTCTAAATCCTTGACATCAGGTGCTGTCTTTTAATAAATGTTAACTGCAAAATATCAAAAGACACACATCGATAACCCTGCCTGAGCATATTTCATTCCAGCCGAGTATACTTCACCAACTCACCGCTAGCTTGGGGCATTCCTTATGCAAAGAATGCCCCAAGCTGCCTCTAGAGCGCGCCGAAAAGCTTGCGCGGGCTGGCACTCGCGCCGATACGATCGGCACCAGCGCCCGACATAAGCGCAAGATCTTCTTTCGTGCGTACGCCGCCCGATGCCTTAACCTTTACACGGCCGCCCAACTCTTGAGCAAACAGATAGACATCCTCGACCTGGGCACCAGCCGTACCAAAGCCCGTAGACGTCTTAATAAAGTCTGCACCGGCAGCCTCGACGGCATGACAGATTGGCTTTTTGGTTTCCTGCGCCAGATAGCACGTTTCGACAATGACCTTGA
Organism: Collinsella sp. LCP19S3_B6; assembly: GCF_052121815.1. Lineage (NCBI taxonomy): Bacteria > Bacillati > Actinomycetota > Coriobacteriia > Coriobacteriales > Coriobacteriaceae > Collinsella > Collinsella sp. LCP19S3_B6. The sequence goes on along the minus strand of NZ_JBQKDN010000008.1, from coordinate 21,748 downwards.
GCGTCGCATTGGGCACGGCCTCGCGCACGGCTCGAATATCGTCCTCGATTGCCTGGTAATCGCGAGCCTTGACCATGCCCTGATCGATCACCATATCGATTTCGGAGGCACCGTTGGCGTAGGCATCGGCCGCTTCGGCGGCTTTCGCAGCGCTCGTCATATAGCCAAGCGGGAAAGCGATGACCGTGGTAAGCGCAAGATCGGGATAAGCCTTGTGGGCACGGGCGATATACGAAGGCGGGATGCATGCGCTGGCACAACCGTACTCGATTGCCTCGGCACAAATGGCATCAATCTGATCCCAAGTCGCCGTCGGCTTAAGCAATGTATAGTCGATGCGCGAGCAGAGGTCCTCATCGGTAAGCTCCGCCCCCGCCTTGGCGGCAATGGCGGCAACCGACGAAGGATCGTCCAGATACTCATCGACCTTGGCCAAAAAGCCCGGATAGTCAACGGTATCGACATTGGTCACGTCAAGCTCAATGGTATGACCTAGCTCAAACGTATCATAGCCGCGTTTTTTGATTCGGTCGACAAGGGTATCCAAATCGACCAGGTCATCGCCCTTGCTACGATCCTCGAGCACATCGCCCTTGTGATAATGCGTCACAATGTGCGCAAGATGACGCGTCGGCTTAAGATCGCGAGCACGGTAGCGCTTGCTGATCATAACGGGATCGGCGACAAGACGAATCGTGAGCACACGGTAGCCGTGCTTGTCGGCCAGCTCGGCGAGCCTGTCGTGCTGCTTAGCAGAGAACGGATAATCGCACATAATCTGCGGCCCATCCGCCATGGCAGCATCGAGGCGACGGAACCACTCCTGAAGAGCGTTCGCATCAACCTGTGCCTTTTCCTCGGCATTGTTAAAGCCGTACGTATCCCAATACTCTTCCTTAACGTCATCAAGCGAGACACTCAAAAAGTTCTCGGATGTATGGCGAGCCTTGATGCGATCTGCCAAATCGGTTTTTCCCGTAGCCGGAGGTCCGGCAAGCAAAATCAGCGTCTTTTCCATGCTAGGAAACCCTTCTTACTACCCGATTATTTGCCACGAAGCTGGTCTTTGGAGATGGCAAGCATCTCGGTAACCTTGTCCATGTAATACTTGATAGCCTCATCGTCTTTCGCTTCGGCGGCAGCCGCACGCTTCTTGTTGTACAGCTTGACCAGTGCCGCAGACGCTTTACCCATCGTGCGATTGACTTCCAGGCTTTGCTCGTATGCCTCAACGGCCTCGTCGACCATGTTGGCATCGGCATAAAGCTTGCCAATTTCGTTTAGAACGTTTGCGGCAGCGACGCCCTCCTTGCCCTCGAGCTCGGAACGCTTTGCCTTAACGGCGTCGAGAACGGCATCTCGATCGAGAACGGGTGCGGTCTCGGCTGCAGCGGAGGCCACCTTCCCCTTTTTCTTGCCAAATCCAAACAAACCCATTGGAAACCTCCACTAGCAGTAATAAATGAAGGGGGTTGTTCCCCTGCCGGGGACCAGGCACAGGAACAACCCCCTTAAAGAAAGACTTAGACCTTCGTCAGGCGCTACAAGAATCCTTATGCGATACCAAAGACGCTGAGGATGGACTTGATGGCCATGAAGAAGAAGCCGGTGACGACGGTGTCGACGTCGGTGCAGGTCATGTTCACGAAGCCAATCTGAGCGAGCATCGGGGACAGGAGCGCAGGCAGGATCATGATGAAGATGCCGTGGAAGATGCAGCCGATGATGGCGCCGCGACGACCGTCGATGGCGTTACCGAAGATACCAGCAGTGCCGCCAGCGAAGAAGTTGGACATAACGCCAGGGATGACGAGGGTGCCCATGAAGCCGGTGATAGCCATGCCGATCAGCGAGCCAAGCGTGGTGAACACAAAGCCGAAGATAACGGCGTTAGGGGCATAGGTGAACAGGACAGGGCAGTCCAGAGCGGGGCGCGCATCGGGGACGAGCTTCATCGAGATGCCCTGGAAGGCGGGGACGAGCTCGGCGAGCAGCAGGCGGACGCCGGCGAGCAGGACGTACAGACCAACGACGAACTGCATGGCCTGGAGGAAAGCGTAGACCATGAAGTTGGTGGCGCCGCAGTAGTCAGCAGCGGCAGCAGGACCAGCGAAAGCAGCGACGACCAGGTAGAAAATGATCATGACCAGGCCGACAGCAGCGTAGGTATCCTGGAGGAAGGACAGGGACTGCGGAATCTCGAGGTCCTCGGTGGACTTGGACTCCTTGCCGCCAGCGAGCTTCTTGGTGATGCTTGCGATAAGGGCGGTGAACATATAGCCAAAGGTGCAGAAGTGACCCAGGGCGATGTCATCGGACTCGGTAATCTTGCGGACAACGGGCTGAGCGAAGGCAGGCATGAGGGTAGCGAAGGCGCCACCGACGATAGAGCTGACGACGATCAGGGGGACACCGCGAAGACCGCAGAAGAAGGCGAACACGACGCAGAGCGTGGACTCCCACAGAAGGGCCTGGCCAGTCAGGAACACATACTTAAACTTGGTGAAACGAGCGAGAATGATGTTCACCACGAAGATGCCAGCGAGGCAGATGGCGATCTCGGAACCAAGGCCGAGGTCGGTCATTGCCTGACCGTTGATGCCCTCGATGGAAGCGACGACGGCGGTCATGCCGTTGAAGCCGAAGGCGGAGTTGAACATATCGCCAAAGTAGGCAAGAGAGCCCTGCATGACGCTCGAGCCGGCAGCCAGAACAAGGAAGCCGAGCATCGTCTTAAACGTGCCGAGCAGCACGTCGTTGACCGGCTTCTTCTGAAGCACAAGGCCCAGGCAGGCGACGAGGCCGATAACAACGGCGGCCTGCGTCAGGATGTTATTGATAATAAACTCAAGAACAGCCATGTTGTACACCCCTTTTTTCTCATGTACATTTCTATCAATCTAGGCGAAAAGACTCTTACTCTAGGACGCCCATCTCCTTGAGCACCGGAGTCAATTTCTCCTCGATTTCCTTCTTATCGACAAGACGCTTAAGGAACACGCAGGGAAGACCGGTGTTGTAGCTCTCAATCTGCGTCTTGAAGTTCTCGGCAGCGACAATCATGTCAAAGCCCTTGGAGGCACCCGCAGCGCTGGAAACGCTGTCGTGGTCCATCTTGCACTGGACCCCGAGCTTCTTCATAACCTGCTCAATAGCCATCTGGCAGGCAAAGCTGCTTCCAAGACCATTGCCGCAGCAGCACAAAATCTTGACCATGTTCATTTCCTTTCCTTTTGGGGCACGCGCCCCGCCTCGGGTTAGATGCGGGCGAATACATAGACTCGCCCGCACCAAGCGACGCTGTTTTACGCCGCCGCACCCGTAAATGCCTGATAAATCTCGTCGGCATCATCAGAAGCGACGATCTGCGCAATCTTGTCCTCATCCATAAAGATGCCAGCAAGTACCTGCATAGCCTCAATATGTGAATTGGAATCCTCTGCCGCAAGCGCGACCAAAAGACGAACATCGAAGCTGTCTTCCGAGAACCTAACGGGCTTCTTCAGGACCGTCACGGCAAGCTGACCTTTAATGCAGCCGTCCTCGGGACGGCCGTGAATCAGCGCGACGTCTTCGGTGAGCACGTAGTAGGGACCCATCTCGTTGGTAGCGCGGATGATCTCATCCGCATAGCGATCCTCGACGTAGCCGCCCTCGTTGAGCGGGGCGATTGCAAGCTTGATCGCGTCCTGCCAGGAATCGACAGAATCGACAAGGCGAACGTTTTCGCGCTTGAGCATCTCCGTAATCTGCATCGGTGCGCCTCGCCCCTAAGCGACGATATTCTTGAACAGGCTGATGCGGTGCTCGACAACCTCTTCGACGGCCTTCTGAGCAGGCATAACCATGTTGCGGTTGGAGGCGTTCTCCTTGAGCTCGTCATAGCACTGCTTGGAGGTCTTGTTCCAGTTGACGAGCAAATCGGTGCCAACATTGAACTTGCGGATACCCAGGTCGATGACGTGACGGACATCCTCGTCCTTAACACCGGTACCGCCATGGATGACCAGGGGGAAGCCGTTCACGGCATCACGGATCTTCTCGAGCTGATCGAAGGAGATGTTGGTCTTGGACTTGTACTGGCCATGGTTGGTACCGATAGCGACGGCAAGGGCGTCGATGCCGGTCTTCTCGATGAACTCGACAGCCTGCTCGGGATCGGTGTAGCGCACATCGGCATCGGCAACGGCGACGCCGTCCTCGGTACCGCCAACGGTGCCGAGCTCGGCCTCGACAGAAGCGCCGTGGGCCTGAGCCATCTCGACGATGCGTTTGGTACCAAGGATGTTCTCCTTGAAGGGAAGCGCGGAGCCGTCAAACATTACCGAGCTATAGCCGGCCTCGAGAGCCTTGCGGATCTCGTCGAAGTTCTTGGCGTGGTCGAGGTGAAGAACGACGTTCACGCCATACTCCTCGGCCATGGACTTGCACACAGCAACCAGGTTGCGGTGACCGACATAGCTGGCGGTGCCCTCGGAGGTCTGGATGATCACGGGGGTGTGCAGGCGAGCCGCGACGCGGATAATCGACGGGCACATCTCGAGGTTATGGGTGTTAAAAGCACCGACGGCCATGTTGAGCTGGTTGGCCTCTGCCAGGACTTCGCGCAGGGTTACGTACATAGTGTTTGCCTCCTGTTGTCTCCACTGGATGTATCAAGTGGCGACCGCACAGGGGGTACCGGCCGCCGTTCTTGAACGACAATTAGATTATCATAAACGTCCGTATATTCGGTTGTCCGAATGATATTTCGTTTGATATGCCTCGCATTGACCGTTCACCTGAATTTTTCGACCGTTTACCCGCTAAAAAAGGCACCGCAACCCATGCGGATGCCCTTGGCTGCCAGCCGCTCTCAACCAAAACGGAATGCAAACTCAACTGGCTCGGTTCTACCTCGATCTAGCCATACGTCAAATATGAGGCAAATGAATCCGTAGCGTTTGTCCTAAATCTTAAGTATTTGTTCGATAGAACGGCCCTCGGCGGCTCCTGCTAGACTGGTAGACTCCCAACCGTCCGTCCAGGAGTCACCATGTCGCGCAAGTCCGCCTACAAGCAAGCACTTTCTATCGGCACCGCTGTGGTGCTGGGGTTTGCGCTGTTTACGGGATCGCTCGACGGGGCGCCCAGACTGCTCTCGCCGCAAAGTGATGAACAGGCGGCGGCTCTGGCCGAGAAGCAAGACGAGAGTCCCAGCCGCACCGACGACGAGGCAGACCTGGTTGCCCGACTCGAATCGGGAACGGCAAACTCCACAGACTCCCAAAACAGCCCGAACTCTGGCGACAAGCCACATTCCGCCGCACCCGACACCGGTGATGACGCTTCCGCGGACAGCGCCGCCACCCCCATCGACGAGGTCGAAAACCCCAATCTCGACCGCGCCCGCGGCGTATACCTCAGCAGCATTCCTGACTACGCGGGCAACCCCTATGTTGCCCTGCGAGCCGACAGCACGCACCCGTTGGGCACACCATCATTCACGCTCGATGAATACGAGCGCGCCGCCGAAGAGGGCTGCTTTAAGAAGTTCTCCAAGCTCGACAGTCTGGGCCGCACCCGCAAAGCGCTCGCTTGCGTGGGCCCCGAATCGCTCGGTCAAGGCGAGCGCGGCGATATCTCGCGTATCCATCCCGCCGGATGGCGCCAGCAGCGCTACGACTTTATTCCGGGCCAGAGCCTCTACAATCGCTGTCACCTCATCGCCTGGTCGCTCTGCGGCGAAAACGCCAACCGCAAGAATCTCCTCACCGGCACGCGTTATCTCAACGAAACGGGCATGCTGCCATTTGAGGAGCAGATTCTCGGCTACATCCGCGAGACAGGCAACCATGTGCTTTACCGTGTCACGCCTATGTACAACGAAGAGGAACTCGTCTGCCGTGGCGTGCGTCTTGAGGCGCAATCGGTCGAGGACCACGGCAAGACCCTGTGCTTCCACGTGTACTGCTACAACCTGCAGCCGCATGTGCAGATCGACTACGCTACCGGCCGCAACCAGGCCTCGGGAGACTAGCCCCGAGCCACGACAAGAACCGGTTTGCAACCCCACCAGGGATCAAAAAGGGCCGCCCTGGATTGCCCAGAGCGGCCCTTGCATCGGCATGTATGTTACAGGCAACGCCCAACGCTACTTGGCACGGCCCTCCTCATAGCGCTCGACCAGCTTGGCCTGAACGTCATAAGGCACCTGCTCATAGCCCGCAGGCTTCATGGTAAAGTCGCCCGTGCCGCGCGTGATGGAGCGCAGACGCGTCGAGTAATCCGTCAGCTCGGCGAGAGGCGCCTGAGCGATGACCACGGTGTCTCCGCGCTCATCGGTCTCCATACCCGTCACGCGACCGCGCGAGGCTGAGATGTCGCCCATCACGGCGCCGGCGTAGCTCTCGGGAATAGTCACCGTGATTTCCTCGATGGGCTCCAGCACCACCGGGTCGGCGTCGGCGCATGCCTTGCGCAGGCCGATGCGAGCCGCCGCGCGGAACGCCATCTCGTTGGAGTCGACGCTGTGATACGAGCCGTCGTACACAGCCACGCGAATGCCCGTAAGCGGGTAGCCGGCAATGATGCCGTCCTTCATGGTCTCCTGAACGCCCTTGTCCACGGCGGGAATGAGCGAGCGCGGAATGCGGCCGCCTACGACCTCGTCCACAAACTCATAGCCGTCGCTCGTACCGTCGGGCCCAATGAGCGGCTCTACGCGCAGCCAGCAGTCACCATACTGGCCGGCGCCGCCGGTCTGCTTCTTGTGGCGGCCCTGGGCAGTTGCCGTGCGGCGAATGGTCTCGCGATACGGGATGCGAATCGGCACGCTCTTGGCCGCGACCTTGGTACGGTCCTCAAGACGATTGAGCAGGACCGAAACCTGCGCCTCGCCCACCGCCGAAATGATGGTCTGGCCGGTCTCCTCGTCGCGGTCGATGCTCATGGTCGGATCGGCCTTGCATGCCTTCTCGATAAACGTGTAGAGCTTCTCTTCGTCGCCGCGATTCTCGGCCTCGATGGCGATGCGGTACTGCGAGTTGGGGAACTTAAACGCCGCAGCCTCGACCTTGCCAGTAATCGAGAGCGTATCGCCCGTCTCGGCCGCCAGCTTGGGCGCCACGATGATATCGCCGGCATAGGCGTGACCGACCTCGGTCGTGTCGCGACCGCACATCACATACAGGTGAGCCAGACGATCGCTCTTGCGGGTGCGCGCGTTGATCAGCTCAAGGCCCGGCTCAAGCGTGCCCGTCAGCACCTTGATGAAGCTGATGCGACCCTGCTGAGGATCGGCCAGGGTCTTAAACACAAACGCCACCGGGCGGTCATCGTCGCTCGAGATCTTGAGCGAATCACCGTCGATGAGCGGCATTTCACCATAGTCGGTCGGCGCCGGGAAGTACGTGGCGATGTCGTCCATCAGCGAGTTGACGCCCTGCTCCTTAATGCAATCGCCCGCAAAGACCGGCACAAAGATGCGCTCGGCGATCGCCTTCGACAGCAGGCCTTCAAGCTCCTCCTGCGTCAGCGTCTCCTCGCCTTCCAAGTACTTCATCATCAGTTCGTCGTCAGCCTCGGACACCAGCTCGCACAGATGGTCATGGGCCTCCTCGGCCTGGGCACGATACTCCTCGGGAATCTCCGACTCAACGGCTTCGGCGCCGTTGCAATGGCGCGCCTTCATGCGCACCAGGTCGATGATACCGTCAAAGTCCTCGCCCTCGCCCCAGGGAAGGGTCACGGCGCCCAGGCGCGTGCCAAAGCGCTCCTGCAGCAGGTCCATCGTGGTCGCAAAGCTGGCCTCGGAGCGCGACAGGCGGTTTACGAACACCGCACGCGCCAGACGCAGGTCCTCGGCGGCATACCAGAGCTTAACCGTCGTAGGCTGCGGGCCGGCCTCGGCGTCGACCACAAACAGAGCCGTCTCGCAGACGCTCATCGCGGCAAAGGCGTCGCCGATAAAATCGGGGTAGCACGGGGCATCGAGCACATTGATGCGCGCACCCTTCCAGTCGATCGGCGCAATGGTCGTCGAAATGGAAAACGCACGCTTGACCTCTTCGGGGTCATAGTCGAGCGTGGGCTTGGTGCCGTCGTGGCCGCCCAGGCGGGCGGTCTTGCCGGAAAGGTGGAGCATGGCCTCGGCGAGTGAAGTCTTGCCCACCCCACCTTGGCCTACGAGCACCACGTTCCTTACGTTACCGGTCTTGGGAGCACCCATGATGACCTCCTTGCAGGGCCGCGCGCAATGCGCGACGCCAACGGGGAGAGTTCGCGGTCGATGCCGTCCCGGGAGCAGCATGGTCGGCAGCCGATCCGGCTCACCCTCCAAATGTCCTATGCCACCACCCTACCCTCGTGGGCGACTGTCCATGCACACCTTTCGGCGCACGTATGAATACGGGCGGCGAGAGGAGGGGGCAAACGCATGAGGCGGTTATTAAGCCCCATCGGCGCAAATTAAAACCGCCGCAGGCCATAAGACCTGCAGCGGTTTCGCCTCAATGTCTACTTGAGCCTATCCCTCGATACGGCTCAGGAACTCGCGTGTGCGCCGTTCGCGCGGATGGCCGATAACCTGCTCGGCAGGACCCTCCTCGACAATGCGACCGCCGTCCATAAAGACCACGCGATCGGCAACATCGCGCGCAAACTGCATCGCATGGGTCACGATCACCATCGTCATATTCTGCGCGGCAAGGTCTTTAATGACGCGCAGCACCTCGGCCGTTAGCTCGGGATCGAGCGCCGAGGTCGGCTCATCGAAGAACAAGATCTCTGGATCGAGCGCCAAGGCGCGCGCAATACTCACACGTTGCTGCTGACCGCCCGAAAGCTCACATGGCACCTTGTTCTCGTTTCCCGTAAGCCCCATCTGCGCGATCAACTCACGCGCACGTGCTTCGACCTGCTCGCGCGGGCGCTTGAGCACGCGGATCGGAGCGTCGGTAATGTTTTTCATCACGGTATAGTGCGGGAACAAATTGTAGTTCTGAAACACCAGGCCAAAGCGCGAGCGCGCCTGCTTGGGCACATCGCCTTTCGCATACACCGTGCCCGATCCCGCATCCGTCGCAACGGCTAGATCACCAAACGAAAGCGAGCCGCCGTCAAGCGTCTCGAGCAGCGTTGCGCAGCGCAACAGCGTTGACTTACCGCCGCCCGAAGGTCCGATAATCGCCACGACCTCGCCGCGCTTTACCTCGAGCGAGATATCCTTGAGCACCTCATTGCCACCAAACGCCTTGCGCGCGCTCGTTATATTCATTACCGTTCCGGACACGGGAACCTCCATGTGTTTGAAAAGCACGACGGAACAGGCTAGTCGTGGTAGTAGTCAAGTCGCTTTTCGGCGGCGCCCAGCAGCATCTCGACCACAAAGTTAAAGACCCAGTAGATCAGTGCCGCAATCGCAAACGGCACCATGCTCACTTGCGAGGCAACCAGTGCCTTGGCCGTCGAGAACATCTCCCCCACGCCGATGGCAAACGCCAGCGACGTGTCCTTGACCAGCGTGATGATTTCGTTGCCCATCGCCGGCAAAATGCGCTTGGCGACCTGCGGCATCACAATGTACAAAAACGTCTGCAGGCGTGAGTAACCCAGCACCTCGGCGGCCTCATATTGACCACGCGGGATAGACTGCAGACCCGAGCGATAGATCTCGGCAAAGTAGCCGGCATAGTTGATGATGAATGCCACGACGCACGCTGTCCACTTGGAATCGGGCGTGAGCGAAATACCAAAGACGTAATACGGAGCAAAGTAGATGGCAAACATCTGCAGCATGAGCGGCGTACCGCGCATGACCGAAATGTAGATGCGCGCAATCCAGCGCAGCGGCGCGATTTTGCTCATGCGCATGAACGCCACGGGAATTCCCAAGGGAATCGAGCCCAACAGCGTGAGCACAAGCAACTGCAAACTGACCAAGAAACCCTGGCCAAGCATCTGCATCATGACTTGGATAGACATTACTTGAGCACCCAGTTATCGAAGGACAGACCATAGCTCGCGTACTTGTCGCACAGGACCTTGACTGTACCGTCCTCATAGAGCGCCTTGAGCGACTCGGTCACGGCGTCGGCCGACTTGGTATCACCCTTCTTAAAGCCAACGGCGTAGTGCTCGCTGGACAGCGGCTTGTCAAGTTGCGTATAGGCATCGGGCTTGGCGGCAAGCTGATACTGGGCGATCGAAAGGTCGCAAGCCACCGCATCGACCGCGCCGCTCTCGAGCTGCATAAAAGCCGTGTTGTACTCGCCGATGGTATCGAGCGTGGCAAACGTCGCCGCCAGATCCTTCTGGTCACCCTCTAGCACATCCTGTGCGGCAGAATCGGTCTGGGTAATCACGGTCTTGCCGGCAAGGTCGTCCCAACTCTTGATGCCCGCATCCTTCTTGACCACCAGCACCTGCTCGTTGAGCATGTACGGCTCGGAGAACGTGTAGTCGTCCTCGCGGCCCTCCATGGTAAAGCCGTTCCAGATGCAATTGATGGCGCCCGAGTTGAGCAGCGTATCCTTGGCGTCCCAGTCGATGGCCTCGTACTTGACCTCCCAGCCCTGCTTATCGGCAACTGCCTTGGCCAAATCGAGATCAAAGCCGGTGTACTCGCCATCGTCGCCCACAAAGCCATACGGAGGATAGGACTTGTCAAAGCCCACCACGAGCTTCTTAGACTCCACAACGCCCTTGGCGTCCTTTGCCGCGGCAGAGCCGGCAGTGGAACCCTTGTCGGCACCACCGCCGCAGCCGACAAGACCAAGGCCAAGCACCGTGGCGAGCGAGCCGGCTAGACCAACAAACTGACGACGAGACATATCGGTATTCATGGTATTCCCCCTTGATGGCACTTTAGCTAAGTAAAGTGAGTCATGTAACGTTCAGAATCATACACTTTAGCGTGATAGAGCACAAGGCGAGTTTGCCCGCCGCGTGAGGGGTGTGGGGTTAAGTTTCCTGCTCTACAGTCCTGCTCACGACGGAGGCCACATTAAGTGGCCTCCTGTTCGTGCGGAACTCGCGATAAACTTAACCCCCACACCCCTCACGCGGCGGGCAACCGTCGTTGGGCTTATCACTGACACGATTAAACCGCTTGCATATCGTCTGCTAGCTTGGCACGGTACAATACTCGCAGCTTTAATTCATGAATTAGTGGAGTTATTGATGGCAGAATCTCGTGCGGAGCGTAAGGCTCGTCGTGCTTTGATCGAGGCGGCTGAGGGGTCGGAGGAGAAAAAATCTTCCAAGAAATCCAAGTCATCTCAGGATGCGAAGGGCAGGCCAGCCAAAGGCAAGGCTAAGGCCAAGCGCCCCAACTTTCGTCGGGGCGAGGATAAGGCGCCTCAAGCTCATTCCAAGCGCTCGCATAATGAGTCGTCCCGGTCCGCTCATAAGGCCGTTGATCCCAAGTCGCCCTGTTCCATCATGAAAGCTTGCGGTGGATGCACGGCGCTCAACAGGCCTTATAAGAAGCAGCTGGCGACCAAGCAGGCTGCTATGGATGAACTTTTTGCTGCTCTTTGCGAGCGTGAGGGCATAACCGTCGATCCCATTCGCGGTATGGACGTTACTCTGGGCGACCCGGGCAAATATCCTGCGCCGCGTGGTTTTCGCCATAAGGCCGCCACTCCCTTTGCCCCCGGCAAAGGGAGCGCTGTCCGCTGCGGCTTTTTTGAGCGCGGCACGCACAGAATCGTCGCTGTTCCCGAATGCCCCGTCGAGGCACCGGGAGCCCGTCAGATTCTTAACGGCATTGCGCGTGAGGCCGAGCGCCTGCACATTCCCGCCTTTAACGAGGACAAGCATCTGGGCCTGCTTCGCTATGCCGTCGTTCGCTGCGGCTGGCGCACCGACCAGATCATGATCACCCTCGTTACCGCCCAGCGCGACCTGCCGCATGCGCAGGAATTCTTTGAGGCCATCGCCGCACTCGATCCGCGTATCGTCACCGTCGCCCAAAACATCAACGGACGCCCTGGCAACGCCATCCTGGGTGAGGAAACCCACATCGTGTATGGCGCTGAATGCATGCGCGACCAGCTACTCGGCTGCGAGTTTGATATCTCCCCCACCGCGTTCTACCAGACCAACCCGCAGCAGACCGAGCTGCTCTACCAGCTCGCTATCGACGGTATGGATCTGCACCAGGGCGATGTTCTCATGGATGCCTACTGCGGCAGCGGCACCATCGGTCTTTGCGCAGCTAAAGAAGCTCAGAACAAGGGCATCGGCATCATGTTACTTGGCGTAGAGCGCAACCCGGCGGGCATTGCCGACGCACGCCGCAACGCCGAGCTCAACGGTCTTACCCGCAGCGCCTGGTTTATGGCCGACGATGCCACCGACTACATCCTAGATGCCGCCGACAACAACGAGCGCATCGACGTCCTTTCCATCGATCCGCCGCGTGCCGGCTCTACCCCCGAGTTCCTCGAAGCCGCCTGCGCGCTTAGACCTCGCCGCATCACCTATATCAGCTGCAATCCCGTGACCCAAGAGCGTGACCTGCACCAGCTCCTCGACGGTGGCTATCGCCTGCTCAAGATCACGCCCGTCGACATGTTCCCCCATACCGACCACACCGAAACTGTAGCGGTCCTCGAGCGCCGCTAATCCACCGGCACAAGAAGGGGGCGACCCGTCTGGGCCGCCCCCTTACTTGGTTTATGAACTCCGCTACATCCTCTTGCGCAGGTCACACACGCCGGCTGCCGCCATCTCGCGCAGTAGCGTCTCGCGATCGCGCGTCACGATCAAATCCAGCGGAAAGTGAATCTCGTCGAGCATCTTGCGCGCTTGATCGAGCTTACCAATTGCCATACCAATGTGCGCATCGGTCGAGACGCCAATCCCCACGCCCAGCTCGGCGCACCGCTCGGCAATCTTGCGGCACACGTCCCAATGCTCGGCATCCGCGCCATGCTCAAGACTGTGATTGTTGATCTCGATGATCTTGTGCTTAGCCTTAGCAGCAAGCAACACCTCGTCGATATCGAACGGCACGCCCGATCGACCCGTATGCCCCAGCATAAACACCTTGGGGTGCTCCAGAGCATTGATATACATCTCGGTCGTCTGGGCCAGCGTCGCGCCTTCAGCGAGCTGCGGATTATGCACGCTTGCAACCAAATAATCCAAATTACGCGTAACCCGATCGAACAGCGAATGCTGACGGCTGTACGAATCGCCGGCAATATCGAGCGTGACAGGAGTGTCCTCGCCAAACAGGCTTCCGTCCAGCGAAACGATATCGGCCTCGGCGCCACGCAGCACCAACACGCCGCTCCAAATGCGCGGCCATATATCCTGGTTGATAAAGAACTGGTAACTGCGCAGGTCATTGGGACAAGCCGTAACCATAGAGCTCAGATGGTCGGCAGATCCAAGCACCTGCAGGCCACGCTCTGCCGCCCAGTACACATTCTCCTCAATGGTCGAATATGCATGCGCAGAGAACATCGTATGGGTATGAATGTCACAGGAAAGCAGGTAGGGCATCAGGTCTCCTTATCCGGTATGGCCGTCGCGTATATTCATTGTACGCATAGCCTTCGATAGTCGTAAAACCGCTCCATCCCAAAGACACAACGTCCATGACAACGGGGTCCGGTTTAACACCAAACCCCGTTTCACGTAAAACATTGTAGGCAGAGCGCTCTGCTTTTAACAATACTCGTCCGCCAGCTGTTTCCAAGCGGGTAGCGAATTGATAATCGTTTCGTAACTCACGCAATAACCCAAGCGGAACCAACCCGGCATGCCAAAGCTATCCGAAGGCACCGCGAGCAACTCGTACTTCTTTGCACGCTCGCAAAAAGCGTTTGCGTCGGGCTCGAGCGCCTTCACCCACAGATAGAAAGCGCCGTCCGGCTCAACGTAGGTGTAGCCGTACTCCGCCAATGCGTCGGTGAGCGCCGTTCGGTTGCGAGCATAGGCTTCGACATCACTCGGCTCATCGATGCAGTCGATAACCACGCGCTGGAAGAGCGCCGGTGCGCACACAAAACCCAGTGTACGGGCGGCACCGGCGACGGCCGGCATAAGGCGAGCAGCCTGAGGATTGGTGTTGGGAACCAAGATCCAACCCACACGCTCACCCGGCAGCGACAGCGACTTGGAATACGAATAGCACACGACGGTGTTATCGTAGATTGAGGGTACCCAGGGCACCTCGGCACCGTACACAATCTCGCGGTACGGCTCATCCGAGATGATCATAATCGGATTCTCGGGATCACGCTTGGCATTGACCTCGCGCAGAACATTGGCCAGTCGCGTCAGCGTGTCGCGCGTATATACGGCACCGGTCGGGTTGTTGGGCGAGTCGATAATGACGGCCGCCGTCTTATCAGTAATCGCCTTGAGCACGTTGCCCACACTCAGCTGGAACGTGTCTTCATCGGCGGGTGCCTCGACACACGTACAGCCGGCCTTCTCAATCCACACGCGATACTCCGGAAAGTACGGGGCGATAACAATGACCTCGTCACCGGGATTGGTAACAGCGTTGAGCGTGCAGGTGAGCGAAGCCGCCGCACCCACGGTCATAAAGACATCTTTACCCTCATAGCTCGTGCCAAAACGACGGTTGAGCGACTCGGCCACAGCGACACGACATTGCGGCAGGCCTGGTGCGGGCGTGTATCCGTGCAGTTGGTCGCTCGGCAGCTCCAAGGCCTTTTTGATGGACTCCGCCACGGCAGCGGGCGCCGGAACACTCGGGTTGCCCAGCGAAAAATCGAATACGTTCTCCGCACCGATCTGTGCCTTGCGTTCAAGTCCATAGCTAAAGATCTCGCGGATGATAGAGCTTTCCGCGCCGCGAGCAAACATGGTTTCGTTGATCATCTGTTCCCCTTTCGCATAGGCGGTATTGTACGCTTTAGTCAAGCAAAGTACCGCAGCAATGTTAATTGGGGGCAGACTTAAATGCGTAAAAACGCCCATTTAAGTCTGTCCCCAATCAACATATCGCTCAAAAGAAAAAGCCTCCGCAGGTTTCCCCGCGGAGGCTCTCGCGACAAAGACTACTCGTCGGCCTCGGTGTCGCCATCGGCCTTTTTTGTGTCAGCAGCCTCGACATCGTCAGCGCTATCGGATGCGACTTCGGCATCTTCCTGCATGGCCGCCTGCGCAAAAGCTGCGGCATCAGCTGCCAGCTCCTCCTCGCTCATACGAGGCGCGCGCTTTTTGGTCGGCACGCCGCCCGCCTTGGCGTTGCGCTCCTCCTTGGCTGCCAGAATGTCGCCCTCGCGCTCAAGGTAGGCATCCCAGTCGTTGTCGAGTAGGGCGTTCACGGCGTCGCCTTCGACGGTCTCGCGCTCAAGCAGCACCTTCGCCATCAGATCGAGCTGATCGCGACGGGCATCCAAAATCTCAACAGCACGGCGATGGGCCTCACGCATGATGCGCTGAACCTCGATATCGATGCGGCGCGCCGTCTCCTCGGAGTAATCCTGGTGATCGGCATAATCGCGACCAAGGAACACCTGATGCTGCGCCTCGCCAAACACTTGCGTGCCCAGCTCCTCGCTCATGCCCAAACGCGTAACCATCTCGCGCGCCATCTTGGTCGCGCGCTCCAGATCGTTGCTCGCGCCCGATGTAATGTCATCGCACATGAGCTCCTCGGCAACGCGACCGCCCAAGAACACGGCAAGCTCGTCGAGCATCTCGTTCTTGGTCTTGAGGAAGTGATCCTCCTGCGGAAGCTGCAGCGTATAGCCCAGAGCCTGACCGCGGCTGACAATCGAAATCTTGTGAACCGGATCGGAGTGCTCCAGGATATGACCCACCAGAGCATGACCGCTCTCGTGGTAGGCAATCGTGGTGCGCTCGGCTTCGGTCATCACGCGCCCCTTGCGCTGCGGTCCTGCAATCACGCGCTCCATCGATTCTTCGACCTCGTCCATCGAGATCACGGAGCGATGACGGCGAGCGGCAAGCAGCGCGGACTCGTTGAGCAGGTTTGCCAGATCGGCACCGGTAAAGCCAACGGTCATCTGGGCGAGCTTCTCAAACTTAACGTCCTCATCCATTGGCTTGTTCTCGGCATGCACGCGCAAGATCTGCTCGCGCCCCTTCACATCCGGGCGGTCGACCGTAACCTGGCGGTCAAAACGACCGGGGCGCAGCAATGCCGGATCCAGAATATCGGGGCGGTTGGTCGCGGCGATCAGGATGACCGATTCGCTTTCCTCAAAACCGTCCATTTCGACCAGCAGCTGGTTGAGCGTCTGCTCGCGCTCGTCGTGACCGCCGCCCAGACCGGCTCCGCGCTGACGTCCCACGGCATCGATCTCGTCAATGAAGATGATCGACGGAGCCTGAGACTTGGCCTCCTTAAAGAGGTCGCGCACGCGGCTGGCGCCGACGCCCACGAACATCTCGACAAAGTCAGAGCCCGAGATGCTAAAGAACGGGACACCGGCCTCTCCGGCAACGGCCTTGGCCAGTAGCGTCTTACCGGTACCCGGAGGGCCCACCAGCAAAACGCCGCGCGGGATCTTGGCACCCAGCTTGCGATAACGGTCCGGATCGCTCAAGAAATCGCGAATCTCTTCGAGCTCCTCAACAGCCTCGTCCACGCCGGCAACGTCTTCGAACTTGACCTTGGGACGCGTAGCCTCGTTGGTCTTGGCGTTGGTCTTGCCAAACTGCATGTTCCTATTATTGGCGCCCATCATCTGGCGCATAAAGTAGAACATGATGGCGATCAGGGCAATCGTCGGCAGTACGCTCATCGCCAAGTCGCCCCAAAAATCGGGGTCGTTGGTGTTGACGATGTACTTAGTGTCGGGATGCTCCGCCATGAGCTCGGCAAGCGAATCGGAGCCGACATAGGTCGAGGAAAAGCTCTTGAGCTCACTCGTGTCGCCCTTGTCCTTTTTCGCCTTCCAGTAATGACCCGTCACGCTTCCGTCCTGAACCGTATAGGTCAGATCTTCGACGCGATCCTGCTTGATGGCGCTCACCATCTCGCTCGTCGCGAGCTTAACGGTATTGCTGGAGCTGGCAAAGCCGGAGCCCATATTAAAGAAGGCGTAGCCCAGAAGTGCGCAAGCCAAAAGAAAATACAGCCAGCCCGTACGTGTGGGTTTCTTGCCTCCGGGCATCCCCGGAATCTTAGGGTCCCGGGGTGTCTGGGAATTGTAGTCGTTACGGTCGTCGGGCATCTTACGAATAAACCTCCGGTTTCAAAATGCCCAGATACGGAAGGTTACGATAGCGCTCGGCATAGTCGAGGCCGTAGCCCACCACAAAGGCATCGGGGCAATGGGTTCCAACATACTTGGGTGTAATGGCCGAGATGCGGTCCTCAACGTCCTTCCACAGGAAGGCGGCGACCTCCAGAGAAGCGGGCTTGCGGCTCTCAAGGTTCTTCATCAGATACTTGAGCGTCAGGCCCGAGTCCAGAATGTCTTCAACGATCAGCACGTCACGACCGCGGATATCGATATCAAGGTCTTTAATGATACGCACGATGCCCGAGGACTTCACACCGTCGCCATAGCTCGAAACGGCCATGAAATCGATATTGGTCGGCAGCTCGATCTTGCGCATCAGGTCGCCCATAAAGACCACAGCGCCGCGCAAGACCGCAATCAGCACCAGATCCTTACCCGCGTAGTCGCGCGTAATCTCCTCGCCCAGGCGAGAGACGATACCGTCGATATCCTCCTGCGTAAACAGAACCTTCTCGATATCCGGATGTTGAGAAGCCATGACAACCCTTTCTTGTGCTTAATCGCCCACACACCGCCGTATGGACGCGAACTACACATTCTAGCAGCGCACGGGGTATATTTTCCAGCCCGTGCACCATCAGCGCGGGAATACCGTCAACGCCGCACAGAAAAACTGGTGCGAGGGGCTAATCCGCGTCAACCACGCGAAGCAGATAGGCCACACGCGTCGCCGCCGTGCACTTAAAGCGTTCGTCCGCGCGAACTCCGGCGACCCACACCACGACACCCCCCGGTGCCGTCCTTACCATGGGCACGCCGGTGCGCTCGGAAACGGGAATACGAGCCTCGCACAACAAGTCGGATACCTTCTTGCTTCGGCCACTCATGCCTAACGGGCACATCACGTCTCCCGGTGCGGGACCGTCCACCCACAGGCGCGCCAATCGCCCCTCGGCAGGAACCTCGCCGCGCGTGCCCGCCAAGATCCGCTCGCTATCGCTGTTGGCAAAACCCAGGGCAGCCGCGTCCACCAAAGCTGCCACTTCCCCAGCAGCCGCAAACTCACGGGCGCGGCGCACGATATCGCATCCCGGCTCAACGGCTATCGCTTCTGTGACCAGCATACGTCCCCCGCCCAACGACATACGGCCGGGTATGGTAATCCAGTCCGCAACCAAGCCCTCACGAGCCGCCGGCGCCTTAAACGCCAGCATGCCAAACTCAACACGTGCGTCAATCCCCGCCGGAAGCGTAACCGAACCCGCACCCTCGGCAACACAGGAGAGGACTCGCTCCACATGGCGCATCTCTGGGCGAGCGTCCGGATCGATGCGTTTAATCGCCAGTCGCACGATGCGCCGCGCGATTACCACCTCGGCCGCAGCAAGGCGTCTGGCATCGAGCACCAGCGCGCCCGCTGCCTCTTTGCGCAGGCAGCTTCGAAACGCCTGTGCCGACAACTGGGATAGAAACGCATCCTCATCACCCAAGATCTCACAGGCGGCACCAATCGTCTTGCACACGCTCGCATTACGCTGCGCCAGCACTGGCATTACCCGGTGGCGAACGTAGTTTCGCAGATACGAGATATCTTCGTTGGTCTCGTCCTCGCGCCACGGCTGACCATGCACCTGCAGATAGCCCACAAGCTCGCCATGAGTTAGGTCGAGCAAGGGGCGTACCACAATATTCCTTCGGCGGGGAATGCTCGAGAGCCCAGCAGGTCCCGACCCCTTAATGGCGTTCATCAAAAATGTTTCCGCGCGGTCTGAAGAGGTATGGGCAGTACAGATGCGCGCCGCCGTTCTCGGCGCCCCCATCTTGGCACAAAGCTCGCGAACATACCTTCGCGCCGCGGCATAACGCACCTCGCGCGCAGCCGCCTCGATATTGCCCGACTCCCCATCAAAATAGGCGTGCTCCACGCACAGCGGCAAGCCATATTGTGCGCAGAGCTCGCGCACAAAGGCCTCGTCGCCGTCGGACGCCTTGCCTCGCAGGTGATGGTTTACATGAAGCACATGTAGGCGCTCGCGAGCAATGGGGGCAACGCCGCGTCCATCTTGGATATCCAGCTTTGATGTGCACGCCATAAGAAGCAGTGCCGTCGAGTCCGCACCGCCTGATACCATGAGCACCACAGGAGCAGCCTGCTGCCTCGTCCGGGTCTCATCGACTGCCCCGGGTACGGCATGGTGTCCGTAATGCTGTGATACCGTTGGCATTCGCTTCCTCCTCTATTCGTCAGCACTCATTGTATCCTTTGGAATCTTATGTCTCGCCTGCACCTTCATATCCTCGGCAGCGGCTCTAAAGGCAACTGCGCACTCATCGAGGGCCCGCAGGGGCTCATTATGGTCGATGACGGACTGTCCCGCCGCGAAACGCTCAAACGCATGGCTGAGCTCGGCCTTTCGGCAGACGACGTGTCCGCCCTTGTTGTCACCCATGAGCACAGCGACCACATTAAGGGGCTTGAGGTGTGGTGCAAACATTGGAACGGACCGGTCTTTTCCAGCAGGGGCACGCTCGCATCAAAGGAAAGCCTTGCACATCTGTCTGTTGAGGAATTCGACCCAGGTGACGCCCTCTCTATTGCCGGGGTCCACATTCAAACGTATTCGACATCGCACGACGTCGTCAATCCTGTCGGCTACCGTTTTGATACCCAGGGTGATTCGGTTGGCTTTGCCACCGACACCGGCGAGTTGTCGAAGCATGCTATCGATACGCTCAGGGACTGTCGCATTCTCGCGCTCGAAAGCAACCACGATGTAGCCATGCTGCGTCAAGGAGACTATCCTCGCTTTCTTCAGGAACGCATCCTGTCTGCAAAAGGGCATCTCTCCAACGATCAGGCCGCCGATGCCGCACGCGCGCTGGTAACCGATCGCACCGAGCAGCTTATCGCGATGCACATTAGCCAAGACAACAATCGCCCAAGCCTTACCGTCAAAAGCTACGCAAGCTCACTTGGGGCAACACTCGACAACGAGCTTGGTAGCACCGCCACCCGCGTTGAGGGGCCACATAAACTCACAATACGTCCCGCCGGGCAATATCGGCCCATGACCATTCAGTAGGCCGTCTCAAATATTCAGTAGGCTGTCTCAAATAGAAAAGGGGGCCGGGAATCGCTTCCCAGCCCCCCTTAACTCAGGCACCGATGTTAATAGCCGATAACGTTAGTCGATGAAAATCTTCGTAACGTTCTTCTTCTCGACAATCTTAGGAACCGTAACGGTAAGGATGCCGTCAGCATACTTTGCAGAAAGTCCCTCGCTCGAAGCATCCTTCAGGTACACACCGCGCGTCGCGCTGTAAGAGCAAAACTCCTTCTGCAGGTAGTTCTTGTCCTTGTTCTCTTCGCTCTCCTCAACATTCACGCTAATGGAAAGACGACCCTCATTGAGCTCAACGTCGATGTCGTCCTTCGCGACGCCGGTCAAATAAGCCTTGACCTCGTAACCGTCGCCCTTGTCCTCAACATCAACGGGAAACGCCTTGGAGGCGATCGAGTTGTTTGCCAGATCGGTCATATCATCAAACAGATCGAACAACGAGCTAGCAGAGGGACGAACACCAAAAACCGAACGATAAGGAACCATGCTTGCCATGACTACCACTCCTTTAAGGGACTGCCGAGCCATCTTCTAGGTGGCAGGGACTTCTTTTGACGCTTTAATATATGCCCATCCATTTCTTATATATACATTTTGATATAAAGTTTTTTAAGTCTCTATCTATAAGCATATCTAAGTCTATGTGACTAAGGTTTAATGAGGTCAAGCTTCTTTGAACCGTGTCTTAAATACCAAATGTGCCCTAGCTAAACAAAGCTGGGGCTTACAATGAGCGTATACACAATGTTAATGACAACCTAAGGGCATCATGGACGATCAAACCTCCGACAATTCGTATGATCAGATGCAGAACGATAAATCAACCTATCCGCAGACCATACGCTACCATCGTCCCCATATTTCCCAAGAGCCTATTGACGATACAGAGCCTGAATATGTAACTCGCAATCGTTATCAAACCCTTGAAGAATCTCAATCAGGTCGCAAACACATGGGCGTCGCACCGAGCGAATCGGCGTATCTCAAAGATGCCCCCTTATCCAAAAACAGCGCATACAACCAGGAGCAGGCCCGAACACCCGCCAAGCAACAACGAAGAGAGCCTCGCCCTAAGCAGACCCTAACGCATTCTGCCCGCTATTTAGAGACGCCGAAGCAAGGAAAATCGATATTTATATCGTCTAGCAGGCGACGCAAACAGCACCGGCTCCAAATCGCGCTCTTGATCATTGCCATCGCGGCAATCGCGCTGGTCATTCGTTTTATTTTCTTCAAATAGAAAAGACAATTAAGCCGTAGGGGCTGTAAGTTTACAACGCCCAAACGAAAAAGGGGGAGACCGCGAGGCCTCCCCCTTCTCGATTCTCGATGACGGCTCGGTGCCGTCCACCGGTCAGCGGCGCCCTGGCCTCCCACGGGCTGGCCCCGCAGTACTCTCGGCGCGATGGGGCTTAGCTTCCGGGTTCGGAACGGGACCGGGCG